>NZ_JAPZQM010000620.1:0-2688 GCF_027530565.1 Microcystis sp. LE19-10.1B
GTGGTCGAGGGAATCAACAATAAACTTAAACTAATAAAACGGAGAGGCTATGGCTTTAGAAACTTTCGGAATTTTTGGGTTAGAAGTATGTTATCTTGGCATCTTGTATGTTGATTTAGCATAAAGGGTAACGAAGAGCCATAATAAATCTGGTTAAATAATCATCATAAAAACCACTCCAGACACAGAGGACACAGAGTGATATAAGAGGTGAATTATGCGAGTTATTCCTTTTCCGCGTCGTCCCTATTGGCAACAACATATCCGCCACCATGCCTATCAAGCAGAGGTTTTAAGCGATGCCTCTCAGGGTTACTGGGTGGAGGCGTTAAAACAACCTTTTTATCTTCAATTTTCTACCGAGGAGGAAACTCGATTAGCAGCAGCCACCGAAACTCTTGGCAAAATGTGTCAGGAATATTTAGATTGGTTTTTTACCGCAGAACAAGATGGTGCAGTGGAGCAAAGATTAGCCAGTTTACAAATCCATCCCGCTTATTGGCAGGCGATTCAATTATCCTGGGAACGCAGGGAACCAGAAGATTTATCCCTTTATCTGCGCTTTGATTTAGTTATGTCAGAAGCCAGTAATTCCTTGAAAATGATTGAGATTAATGCCGAGACTCCGTTGTTAGGGTGTGAACAGGTTTATCAATGGAATTGGTTACAGGATATGTTAAAGCGAAAAGACCACTCTTTGCCCGAGGATGCTAATCAATTTAATGATTTTTGGGATAAAGTTGCAGCACAATTAAGTCGGATTATTCAAGTATATCAGATGTCGGGGAAAGTTTTATCTTTCTTGGTTGATGAAAAGTTAACAGAGGATCAGGAAATGGCGGCTCAATTAATTCAAATGATTCAAGATGAGATTGATCCTCAGCAATATTGCCAGATAGTTTATCTCAGAGATCAATTGGATGAGCAAGGTCATCTACAACAGCGAGGAATTGGCATAGACGACCAGGGTTATTTGGTGGATCATTGTAATGAACGAATGCCCTGGATTTGGAAAATTTACGATTGGTCAGATTTACAAAATGATGTGGAAAACTTTGGTATGACTGATATTTTTGCCCGCCGTTTAGAATTAGGTGAGGTTAAGTTTTTAGAACCACTTTGGAAACAAGTTTTAGCCAATAAAGGTTCTCTCGTGTATTTCTGGGATTTATTTCAGGACAATCCTGATTATTCTCCTTATCTTTTACCGACTTATTTTGAGCAAGATCTGTCTCCCGCCGCCACTCGTTTAAGTTTAAATACCCATATTAAAAAACCGATATTGGGATTAGAAGGAGTCGCTACATCTATCCAAACAGGTTTTGGTTCGACTCTTGAAGCCAGAGAAAGCTTTGGTTATGGAAAAGAAGGGTTTATTATCCAAGAATATGTGTCTTTACCAATTGCATATAATTATTATTATGTAATTGGTAGTTGGTTAGTCGGAGGCTTAGAAGATGGAGAAGCCGCCGGGGTGATTATTCGGGGCGATCGCCTGAGAATTACCGGACGCTATTGTTTAATTATCCCGCATATTGTTTCCGATCAAGGGATCGTTTAAAGATTTTATAAATGAAACTGAAAGATTGTAAAAAAGCAAAAGCAATGAAATTAAAACTGCAACAAAAAACTTGGCGAGTTGATGACTGTATTCCTCTGCATTATCAATTAAACCCACAATTATTAAACCAGATTGATCCCAATTTACAACATCATTTTTGTTTATTATTAAGTCGAGATGTTTATAGTGAGGGAGATAGCCTTCCTCTCTGGAATTATTTATTAACTCGTAAAGCTGAATTTAGCGATGATTTCTGGCAAATGATGATCCAGTGGTTTGAAGATGAACAAAAACATTATGAAGCTTTGAGGCGAGTTTATCGGTTAATTTCTGGTATAAGTTTTAGAGAAATGGATCTGGTTTTCGCTGAACGTAACCACGAGATTGAACCGATCAAAGCACTTTTAACAGATGAATTTACTATCTTAGTTTCATTATTATTTGATGAGTTGGGATCTACGATTTCCTATCGTCGAGATTTATGGGAATATTATCGGCACTACGGCCCCGTTGTTCGTCAAGTTGGGAAATATCTCGTACAAGATGAGGGCAGCCATTTTCAAAATGCGGTAAAATTACTGAAATTTAGTCATCGCAATCGCCTGTGGGAAATTCCTGATTTATTAAAACAACTTGTCCAACTAGAAAAACAATTAGGTCGCTATTGTAAAACATTTTTTTTGGATCATGCACAGGAACAATTACGCTTTCCCACAAACTTTAATGCAGTAATTAGTCAGATAATTTTAGCCCAATTTGGTTTAGCAAAATATCCTGAACAGATTCAGAACCTTTGGCAATGGAAACTGGCGAGATGGGATTTTGTTCCCTAAGTAGTTTGTCCTCTAATTTTGCAGAACAATAGTCATTTAATCTTGATCTATCGTGTTTGGAATTAATAATCGAGAACATTACAGGTGAAGCAATCATAATTATCGCTCTTCTGGGACTCTAGGCAGAAGAGAAATAGAAATTGTGCGGAAAAATGGCTCTTCGGTTTGTGTTATGCAATGGACGGGGGTTATATTGGATGTAACCCTTATATAGAAAGGCATTTAGCGATTTTTGTCGATTGTTTTTGATCTAGAGCGAACTAATCAATTAAGTCTCTTACCAGATAAGGATTT
>NZ_JAPZQM010000159.1:0-4119 GCF_027530565.1 Microcystis sp. LE19-10.1B
ACCGATTTTGAGGGGGTCAATTACCTAATTTTCAGGGAAAAAGTAGCTGAATTTCCCCCTGATCACTCCCATATCTGGTACTTTTGGATTTCAAAAAAGGCTAAAAGTCTTATCCAGCAAGGTTTTTAGATTTATTCAGCAGGCCCTAGATAAGTCAGTTATAAGGCTGTCCATTGTAGCATAACCGTGGTTAATTGTCAATAAAATTGTCCCCACTACTACAGCCACTCTTATCCCGGTGGGGGCAAATTGGGGGGATAATAAAGGTCGAAAATAGCCGATAATCCCTTTCATTGCCTATAAATCGCACTCTATCAGGCGAGTAAAACAAAAAGTCACCATTTTTAACCCGTAGGGAGACTTCCACCAGAGAGCGGGAAAACAGCCTTCAGGAGCTGCGAGACTAAAATCCCAGTGATCATAATCATCGATACGCCACTCATCTTTGTCGCGCCATCCTACCAATTCCCCAAATTTTCTAATCGTTTCCGCGTCTTGGGTACGCAGGGTGTTAATACTACCGCCGGCGGCAAAATATAACTTCACCTGATTGCTAAAACCGAAATGATCGCCGCTATAATTTTTCCAAAGGCGATCGAGTACCCGAATCACATTAACGGGAAACCGCATCATATCCTCTGGGGTTAAAGTATCGCGGGTTCTGCCGGCAGTTTCGAGGATAACTCGGAGAGTTTCTGCGTCTGCCTCCCTAAAGTTCCCCTCAGCTAGGAATTGCTGTAATTTACCATAGCGCTCGATGTCTGGTACTAACATCTGCCGCGCTTCGATGAGGGCAACCCGTTCGGTTAAAGATTGCAATTGAGCTAAAATATCCTGAAGTTGGACGTTAATATCTGACATAAATGTAAGGGGGTTTGTTGACTGCAAAAACTACGGATTTATCGGCAGAATAATTATTGATTTACCGCTTCTAATCTTGACTTGACAAAGCGATTCATCCATGCTTCTAGATAGATGCGATTGGCTTTTTGTTCTTTTAAATCTGTGGTAGTTAAAGGGTAAGGTGCTAATCCTTGAATGGCTGCCGTTGTTACACAAAACATCGACTTTTGAAAAGTTTCGCAGATCTGGACTAATAAATCTTCTTCTTGACGAAAACTCTTTTTATAAATGTCGTGCAGATAATCTGGTAAAAAGTGACGCATATCCTGCATTAATAGTGTGGGAGGAATCCCTGCACCTCCGATGGGTAAAGGATCTGCATACAAAGCACCATAGGCAAACATTCCTTGATCGTAGGGAATTTGATAGGCTTGGGCATTATAGGAAATTGTACCGGGGAAAGGTGTTCCGCGAAAGAAAACCGCCTCAACGTAGGGGATTGCCGTATCTGCAAGAAAGGTTAATCCTGCCGATTTGGGGATCAGATCATAGGTTTGTCCTTTGATTTTTACCTGATAGACAATTGCTTGACTAGCATTATCGACTAAATTTTTCTTAATGTGTGCCACCACTGCGGGAATACTGGTAATTTTTCCAGCATCGTAGAGATCGGATAAACTTAAAAAAGTATCGGCCATAATTCGCCAAAATTGACCTAAACCGCTATAGTAGGCCATCATCCGCATTTGTTCTGGCAAAAATTCAGGAAAGACTTTATTTAAACTTAAAACTAGGGGATTATTTCTAAATTTGGCTTGAATAACTTTGGCTGTCACTTCGCGAAAAGCGGCACTATCTACATAACTATCTAAACCACCCCCACCATGCCAAAACATGGCTTTCATGCAGTATTCAGCATACTCAAAATTAATGCGATTATGCCACCAGTGTTGTAGTAATTTCTGCCAAGATACTTGACCATTAAAATATTTAAAGAAGGGGAAAAAAACCAAAAACTGATTTTCCGCAATATAAATTAAATTTTTGGAATAAGCATCTAACACCACTCCGTAACTTTTCAGGATACCCACTACCTCGATCAAATTCTGGGGAGTATCTTTTAACAATGCTTCCCCAGCCGTGAGACGATCAATATAGGATGCTAGGGGATGAGAGGAGGACTTGACAGGGATAGTGACCATGCTAGAAGCTTGATAAAATAACTTTCCTTATCTATTTTAACCCATAAAAGCACAACCAATTAGCGGCGGTGGCACGGCGAGTCATGCGGGGATTGAATTCGCCAATTTTATAACCGGTAAACCCCAATTTATCTTTTAATAATTGTTTATTTTCTGGCAAGATCGATCGAGTTAATTTTACTGTTGGAGGACGATTGGCAATAAAATCTGGGGGTTCGGGATATTCACGTCGCCAATCTTCCTCTACTTGACTATTATCCCATTTTCCCTGACTTTCATCGTAACGATAACCTAAAGTTTGCCAAACCAATTTATTAACGGTTTCGTCGTCAATTTCATCGTTAATAATCGCCCAAATTGTCTCTATATTTAATTCTGGTAGTTCCATAGATTAAGTAAATGGGTGTGGGGAAGTGGGGTGATGGGGTGTGGGGTGTGGGGTGTAGGGTGTGGGGTGTGGGGTGTGGGGTGTGGGGAGAATAAATAAAATAATCTCCTATCTCCTGACGACCGGCTACTGACGACCGGCTACTGCCTACGGTTAAAATAACTGGTGAATAACATCATTGATCATCGCGTAAGCGTAGCCTATTTTGCCTCCTTCTAACGCCAAAATTATTTTTATCTTAACTATCGGTGTGGTGTCGGTTTCTGCATCGGCAATTTTTATCCGGTTAGCGATCGAAGCGGTAGGTAATGCTACGATCGCATTTAGTTTATTTTTAGCGACTTCGCGTCTGATATTGGCTTCTGTTGTCCTAATTCCGAACTGGTTGACCTTATCACGCCAAAAAGTCCCTATTAAAGCCTATTATTACGCAGTGGGGGCAGGATTTTGTTTAGCTCTCCATTTTGCTACTTGGATTACTTCTCTCTCCTACACCTCGATCGCCGCTTCTACCACTTTAGTCACCACTAATCCCCTCTGGGTTTCTCTGTTGGGTTGGTGGTGGTTTCGAGAAAAACCGAGCAAATTAACTTTTATCGGCATTTTTGTGGCTCTAACGGGGGGATTATTCATTGTTTTAGCCGATCGAGATCTCAGTAGCTCTTATCCTAACCCTTTATTGGGCAATAGCTTGGCTTTAATTGGGGCGATTCTCGTTAGTGGTTATATTCTCCTCGGACGGGAAGCACAAAGAAAGGGCTTAAATATTAAGAATTATATAACTGTAGCCTACACTACCGCAGGATTAGCTTTATTACCTGCTATTTTTTTATTCGGTCAAGGTTACGAAAGCTATCCCTTATCCGTGTATGTTTATGTGTTAATGATGGCGATTTTTCCGCAATTAATCGGTCATACTAGCTTTAACTGGGCTTTGCGATGGGTAGCACCGACAATAGTAACCATGGTAATTTTATTAGAGCCAATCGCCGCTAGTCTGTTAGGAGTGTTCATTTTTGGTGAAATACCAGCCCAAGAAGTCATTTATGGCGGATTAATTCTGTTAATCGGCGTAGGCATTGCTATTTTAGGCGGATAAGCTTGTTAGTGTATCTAATATTACCGGTTAAGTGTGATCTTGATCGCGGATGGTAATCACAGACAAAGACTAGATTAGTGTACAATGCTAACTGCATGAGAGTTTAGACAATCTGACTCACTTGAGCAATAGGGTTTTCGGGGAATTAATTCCCTGACTAGAGTTAGAAATATCCGATCATCGAAAATTTTGCGTCTGAAACCCCGCCGTTTTAGGTTGGCTTTGCTGTTAAATATGAGCATCGTTTACGAAATATATGCTAAAATATGAGACATGGAAAAAGCCTATTCTTACCGATTTTACCCCACACCCGAACAATAGTCGCTATTGCGGCGCACATTGGGCTGTGTAAGATTAGTTGACAATAAAGCTCTCCATCTCAGAACACAAGCTTGGTACGAAAAGCAAGAAAGAGTAGGCTACGCTCAAACTTCTTCAATGCTAACCGATTGGAAAAAGCAAGAAGAATTAGAGTTTTTAAACGAAGTTAGCTGTGTACCTTTACCACAAGGTTTAAGACATTTACAAACAGCTTTCACTAATTTCTTTGCTGGTCGTACTAAGTATCCTAACTTTAAGAAAAAACA
>NZ_JAPZQM010000667.1:0-2054 GCF_027530565.1 Microcystis sp. LE19-10.1B
AAAAACTTTTTCAGCAGACCCTAATTAGGGGTCTCAAGCTCCCCCTAACGGCCACCGAGAAAACCTTCACCAGCTAAGTATTTTTACTCAAGTCTCTGGAGGGGGACAGCTTATGTGACAGTTGAGGGTGCGGAATGTGGGTTTCTTCTCTCCTGCCAAGGTTCTACATTGGCACGAGAAAAGGGAGGATATTCCTCCCTTCCCTGATGGGTTATACAAGAACTAGAACCTCTGGAAGTGCGTTGCAAGGGAGATGCTTGCAACGAGGTAAGTAGGGAGGCACAATTATTTGTAGGATGGGTTAGCGGTGGCGCAACATGATCGGACGTTGGGTTTCATGCTTCAACCCAACCTACGTTCTGGAAGTGCGTTGCAAGGGATACCCTTGCAACGAGGTGGAAATGAGAAGAACCCCTTACTGATTAATTTTTCACAAAAGTAAATTTACCATTTTTACCATCGGCATCCATTTTAATTTGTGCCACGGAGAATTTATCCTGAATGATTTCCCCTTCGGGAGTAAAAGCAATATCTCCCAGGACAGTGACATACTTACCCGCTAAAATTTCCTGATTTAATTGTTGGCGAATTTGTTCGAGGGAAAGTGTACTGAGTTTATTTTTATCATCTACTCGTTTTAAGGCCTCGACAAAAACTTGAATTCCCGTAAAAGCTTGAGCAGTAAATTGGGGCGGTGCTTTTTTATTTTCTGCTGTATAAGCGGCGACAAAATCCCGATTAATAGGATTATCTAATTCCGGATTATAAGCTTGAGCAATGATAATGCCATCACATTGAGCTTGACAAACTGGGAAAATATTAGAAGTATTTAAACCATTGCCACCAATAATTAATCCCTGATAGCCTAATTGTCGCAACTGTTTGACCAAATTGCCCCCGTCAGCAACCAAACCAGAAATAACCACTAAATCCGGTTTAATATTAATAGCGGCGGTGGCTTGGTTTTGAAAATCTGTATCGGTGGTTTGGAATTTCTGCACGGTGACAATATCAAGATTTAAACTCTTCAGGGTTTCTTGAAAAGTTTCCGTTTCCGATTTACTAAAAGCATCATTTTGGGCAAAAAAGACAGCCACTTTTTTAATCTTGGGATCGATTTTTAAAGCGGTTTTAACCGCATTGGGAGCGACCACAGCCACAGGAGCGGACACCCTACCCACATATTCACCGATCTGGGGGATACCTTTAGCCGTGTTAGAGGGGCCGAGAATGGGAACTTTGGCTCGATCGGCGATCGGACTAGCGGCAAAAGCTTGTTGGGACAGGGACGGACCGAGAATACCCACCACCTTATCTTTGGTGATGAGGGTATTGATGGCGTTGATCGCTCCCGGTTCATCCCCGGTCACATCCTGGATAATAACTTTAATCGGTGTTCCATTGACTCCGCCCTTTTTATTAAAATATGTTTCAGCCATCTTGACACCGATCACCTGTTCCTGTCCCAATAGGGCGAGATTGCTGGTTTGAGCTAAGGCTGCACCGATGGGAATAGCAGCAGTGGCGGCGTTTTCTGCGGGACTGGGGTTAGTTTGACTGGTGGGAGTGCTGGAATTACAGGCCACCACTAAACCAAAAGTGACTAGGGATAATATTAAGGGGATTAATAAACGTTTTCTGAGCATCTTAACTCTCCAGAGACTGATATTGTTGATGACACTATTATTTCGCTAATCGGGTTGATTTCAGCGATAATTCTCGACGCGATCGAACCGGATTCTGCTCCCTTAGCACCCTTTCTTTCCCCTAATTTTGTCGATTAACCTCCCAGTCTCATACTAAATCCTGTTTAAAAGGCATAGGAGAGTGGGGTGTAGGGTGTAGGGTGTAGGGTGTAGGGTGTGGGGAGAAGGGAGAAACAATTCATAACTTGAGAGTTAATCACACTATTGAACCCACATTCCGCACCCTCAACTGTCACATAAGCTGTCCCCCTCCAGAGACTTGAGTAAAAATACCTAGCTGGTGAAGGTCTTCTCGGTGGCCGCTAGGGGGGTCTTGAGACCCCTAATTATGAAAAAATAGGAATTGTT
>NZ_JAPZQM010000730.1:0-2787 GCF_027530565.1 Microcystis sp. LE19-10.1B
TAACCCTTATATAGAAAGGCATTTAGCGATTTTTGTCAATTGTTTTTGATCTAGAGCGAACTAATCAATTAAGTCTCTTACCAGATAAGGATTTAGTCGATTTATGCCCCCCTATCGAACCATACCAAGTAACGAAGAACCTTTGGTATTAGTCGATTCCCCTCTCTCCCCAACTTAATGAAAAATTTTCTCATTAAGTATTGACAAAAATTCCTAATAAGCTTATAGTTATTTGTAGTGTTCTCCTCTCAAGGATCGGCAGTGGAACCGCGCGGCAGTCTCTAACAATGCGGTTCCCATTTTTTTTTTGGAACGATAGAAGGCTTTTAACGTCTCTAAACTTCTAGGTTTCCTCATCCTTTGGCTTTTATGAACGATAATTCCGACCTGTACCTCGATCATCTCACCCATGCGGATACTGTCATTACTGCTGAAATTGTCGAGCATGAGAGTCAATCAACAGATGAGACAGATTGGCCGGCTCTATCCTCTCATTTACGTCAACAAAATCAAGAATTACAAGCGGAGATCTGGCGACGGGAGCAAGCTCTCGCAGAACTGCGATCGCGGTTAGCCGAGCAACATCGTCGCTTGCAAAGTTGCGATACCCTAATCCAGCAGCAAAACGAGGAACTGCAATACGAAAAGCAACAATTACAGCGAGCTTTAGGAGAAATCGAACAGTATCGTCAAGCAGAACAACGGCAACCGATGATTATTGCCAATTTGACCGCAGAATTGACCCGCACGCGTCAACAATTAGCCCGTTTAGAGCGAGAATGTGCCTTAATTCAGGAAAGTTATCAGGAAAAAAGCCAAAAACTGTGCAACTATGACCAGCAATTACAGGAATTACGCACCCGTCTTCAACGTCAGCAACGCTACACCCTCCAGTATAAAGCGGCCTTGGCCCAGTATTTCCAGCGCGGCAGCGATCGCAATTCTCCCCCGGATTTAGCCATTGTCGCCAAGGCAGCCGCGATCGAGCCTTGGTCTCAGACAGAGAATCAAGAAAGGGATGAAGTGGCTCCCATGGATGAGTTTTTAGCGGAATTAGAGACAATTGAGCCAGTAGAATCCTTAAATAAGAAAGATAGGGATTGGCCGGCACCTATCATCTCTCCTTCCCCGAAATATTCCTCTTTTCGAGTTGATTTGCCCACTTTTATTAAATATCGCCAAGAAAAAGATAATTCCTGAACAACAGAAAGAGAGCCGGCGACTGTCCATGTTTCGTCTCGGCTCTCTATTCTGGTTCGCTCCTCACACTAATTAAAATCTATCATAAGCTGATGGTTTTGTCCACTAAATTCGTAAAAGTTAATATTTTTATAAGTACCTAAGCAAAATTAATTACACATCCAAGCCGTCAGCAGTTACTCCGTCAGATTCGGCGTGAGCTTTTGTCAAACGCTTTTTGCTGTGATCAGTAAACAGTGAACTAAAAACTCAAATCTGATCCCTGATAGCTGTCTCCCGTCTCCCGTCTCCTGTCTCCTGTCTCCTGTCTCCTGTCTCCTGTCTTCGTTAAAGTTCCGTCATCGGCAGCAGTTGCCATTTTTGACGGAGAAGACGGTTAAGTAGTTTTTGACTGACGCTAATCAGGATTAATCTCGATCGCTGAATTGGGGCCGATTCTCCGATAATGCGACATTTACGCTCAAAATTGAGCATCGCTTCGCACAAATTCGCAGTTAAGGGATAGAGTTTCTGGCTTTCCCAACAATCACAAACGGTTAAAATTTGCAGGATTAAGGCTATTTCGGCGGGATGATGCCATGATAATAGTTCTGGCTCGATTAATCTAACTTTTTCCCGATTGAGCAGTTGTAACAAACTAGAATAGCGAGCGTGGGTGTATTGAAATAAAAAGAAAAATTCTCCTCTGGGATGGAAAGGAAGCTGATCGGAGAAAAATTTATCAATTAAATCATTTAGTTTTAGTAACCAAAAGGACAAAAATTGCTGATCTAATAATAATTCTAGCCATCCTTCCTTAAGCTGAATTTGCGGAAAAAGGGCGATTAAATGGTTAAATATGGTTTGACATTGAACGGGCGTAAAATGATAAAACAGAGGTGAACGATAGAGAATACTATCAGTCTTTGGGCAACGATAAAAAGTTAATTTATGCTTTTTTTCTGGAAAAATATGAATTAATTGTTGTTTGAAGCAATGCTCGATCGAGGGGTGATTGTAGATAAAATTCATGCTCAGAAGGGTAAACGTAGTCTTATCAAATGGCTCTTTTGAACATTGGGTGAAAAATATTCATCATGTTACATTATGGACGCAAACAGTTTGATAAACTCACTGACCAGGTTGCGTCCCCACCTGCGCGTAGTGTAATTGGTAGGGGCATACAGCCTACTACCTTTCTTTGAGAAGATTTGCTGATCACCATAACTCCAAGAGAGCCTACCAAATTAATACTAAATCCGTTGAGTGTAGGCTACTTATAGAGGAGAGGCACTCATGCAACAGGCAAGAGGCTTACCCTTAAACTACGAACAGCTTATCGAATAAGACTTGCCATCATAGCCTAAAAAAGGGGAAAAAAGGGGGACTAAATTTTAACCAATATCAAACTTTTTCTTAAACTTTAGACAAAGTTTATGTGTAAAGGTACAGACAGTTGATATTTACCCCACATTCCGCACCCTCAACTGTCACATAAGCTGTCCCCCTCCAGAGACTTGAGTAAAAATACCTAGCTGGTGAAGGTCTTCTCGGTGGCCGCTAGGGGGGTCTTGAGACCCCTAATTATGAAAAAATAGGAATTGTTGG
>NZ_JAPZQM010000053.1:0-8147 GCF_027530565.1 Microcystis sp. LE19-10.1B
ACTCGATTGTCTATCTTTTGGTATTAACCTGTTGATGCCTTAAGTCCTTCCCTGTATGGATTTCAGCTACTTTTGAGCTTAGGTACTCTCATCGAATTTTATTTTAAGTTAATTATTTGCATAACAATTCCCGAAGAGCCCAATTTTATTGATAGTAGGGTTAATTGATAGTAGGGTTAATTGATAGTAGGGTTGATTCATGAATCAACCCTACCATGTCGGGGGTTTAGGGGGTCTTGCCTCTTGCCTCTTCTCAACAAGCAATGTAAATTACGAACAGCTTACTAAGAGCTAATTTCACGACCGAGGTGGGCAAGCTTATCTAGAACAGATTGAAGCAAAGATCGCCGCTGCTCGACGACAATATCTAAGTTAGCCAACATATACTTTACGTCTTTGTAAGCATTGTCCAGCAAGGCTAGTAATAATTCGCGATCGCTGACAATCTCTTTTTCTGATGGGGTGCGGGTCCGTTGGGGTAATAAGTCCGCTGGTGGAGAAGGAGGGAAGGGCGATCGCTCGGACTCTAGCTGTTGAATGGTTTGTTGTAAATTTTCAATCACCCCATACATTTCCATCGGGTCAAAAACCCTTAACAGACTGGTTTGTGTGACAATGCCCAACCCCCGACCCCAGTTCCAAGAAACCACCAAACGCCCCACCCGCCGTTTTTGCATTTCCTGATGGGCCGTCCACAGGGAATCCTCGGGGCTGAGGAGAAATAAGGGCGTACTCATCACCGTCTGGGCCCTAGTTTTGTGCAGATCGATTTGAACTGCTTGAAACTGGACAAGATCTCGCTCTGTCACAATACCAACAGGGTAGTCATTGTCTTCGGAATTTCTCTGGGTGATCACCACACAACTGACACGATGTTCAGCCATTAACTGGGCCAATTGCAAGACTGTGGCGGTGAGTGGGGCCTGTACCACTTGACTGGTCATCACATCGGATACGCGACGAAACCGCAACAGATTGGCCGGACGCAATATCTGGCGAATACTTTCATGGGAGATCACCCCGATTAAGTGTCCTTGGTCATCCACAATCGGCAAATGGCGAATGCGGTAGCGCCGAAACAAAAACAGGGCAGCAAAAATGTCTTGAGCAGATTGCTGGGGCAACGTGATCAGGGGATGTACCATCACATCGGCAACGGTTGTCTCGGACAGGTTAATCCCTTGGGCGGTGAGTCGCACCACATCCCGTTCTGTCAAAATTCCTAATAACTCTTGTCCTTGCACCACCAGCAGACAGCTAACACGCGCTTCTCCGGCCGGAGCAGCTAGAGGGGATAGGTCATCGGTGAGCAAACACAGACGACTATGGGCCTGACCGATCATGGCGATCGCATCTGCCAGGGAAGTGGTTGGCGGCACCGTCAAGGGCTGGCGATTGATCGCTTTTTCCAGATCGGGGGCCCAACTCAGAGGTGTATCAAAGGACATCAGCACCATCCCGCAATCGCAAAGGCCAAGATAGACAGAACAGCCACTGGGCAAAGAACCCAGACTCTCAGAGTTGCTAAAACCCGTTCTAAAACTATCTCAAAGTGTAGCGTCATTTAACTTTTTCCTAAAAGATGTAACGTTTTGTTACAGTTTTTATTAAACTCGTAAAGATTTTAGACCCACTTCGGTGTATCATAGAGGGATGTAACAGGTTAAAGCCTGAAGCTTTTCATTTAGGGGTTATTCAGCCTCTAATGGTTTCAGGAGCGGCATCACCAGACGCTGGGGTGAGTACTTCCGGGTTCTGGTCGGCCTGAAGGGTTACTCCGGAAATTCTGGACACCTTTCCATAAAGTCGATCCAGCACCCGCTTTACGGAAATACGCTGCCATGGTTGACCGCGTTTGGTGGTGTAGCCCTGTTCATTAAGCCAATCGGCGATCTTCTGCAAGGATTTCCCTGATTTGTGATGACGGCGAATCAGTTCAATGACCCGGCACTCTTCCGGATCATCCACTAATTCCCCATCGATCGATCGTTGTCCAAAGGCAGGGGAGCCGTAGCCCGCATAACCACCGTTGCTTGCTTTTGCTTGTCTGCCTTGTTCTAGCCGCTCCCAGGCAGATAAATCGTTTGAAGGGGTCGCTGTCATAGGGGATGTCAATGCAATAACTTGCAAAACCATATTATCGCAACTTAACGTCGCAAATTTGTTTTGATTGGGGGCAGCCGATGACGACTTAGAAAGTAAAACCCGCGCATGAGCAGGGACTAGATGTCACCATCGATGTCTGGGACGACCAAACTATAGACGATACCCCCGGGAGGCGGACAAAGTTAAAGGGTCAAAGGCCAAGCATTTTTAGATGAGGAGCGGGTCAAGGCTGGATTTCTATTGTAAAACGCAGCGATCAGAGAATTTGTCCTAAGTTACACAAAATCAATTTGGAGATATAAACATGGGTACGGCTACATTTATTCAAGATGAAACTGAATTCGATTCCCTCTTAAAGAGTGAATCCCTGTTGGTGGTAGATTGCACGGCAACCTGGTGTGGACCTTGCAAACTGGTGGCACCGTTGATCGATCGATTGGCCGATGACTATCGAGATCGCGCCAAAGTCTTCAAACTTGACCTGGACAGTAACAAACCCGTAGCCAAACGCTTTGGGATTAGAAGTATTCCGGCTGTCATGGTATTTAAACAGGGGAAATTGATAGAAACATTAGTTGGGGTTAAACCCTATGAAGAATTTACCGCTGCAGTAGAACGACAATTATAGTCTTCCACTCTGGACAAACGTCCGACCTTAACCCTTTCCTTCTCACACCACTATTCAATTTTGAGGTATGGCGATGAACAAGCTTATAGAAATTCGGTGTCCCAACTGTGGCAGCGTAGCTCAACGGCTCTTGAGCGATCGCCTACCCGCAGGATATAAGTGTCCGGCCCGGCAGGTTGCTCAGACGGAATGCCCAGTGTGTGATTATTTCATCGCCATGTGTTGGCAAAATGGCGCTGTGCTGGAGGCCTATGCTCCAGGCATTCAGGGGAACACAGCTGCGGCTGTGCCGCCCCAAACCCAACCAGCGATCGCCCATTGGTCTTTGTCATCTGTGTTCAAAGTGGCACTCAGCCCACAAGAGTCTAGGAAATTGCTATCGGGACAACCCTAGTCAACTTTTGCGTTTATACCAGTTCTTTAATTTAACAACACCATCCAACTCCTATGCTACAAGCTCAAGAAATTATGACCCAAAACGTTGTCACCATTCGTGGTTCGGCAACGGTTGCCGATGCCGTGAAATTGATGAAAGAAAAAAAACTGCGGGGTTTGATTGTCGAACCGCGCCATGAACAGGACCCCTATGGAATTGTCACCGAAACCGACATCGTTTACAAAGTGGCGGCCTTTGGCCACGATCCTAAAACTATGCGGGTTTACGAAATTATGGCCAAGCCCTGTGTGGTCGTCAATCCCGAACTGGGGGTGGAATATGTAGCCCGGTTATTTGCTCAAACCCGCATTCGCCGCGCCCCGGTGATTCAGGGCAAAACTTTGCTGGGCATTATTTCTGTCAGTGATATTCTCTTCAAGAGCGATTTTGTCGAAAAGCCCAAGCGGTTGTTCATTGAAGATGAAATTGAAGCGGCCCGGGAAGACGCGCGGGCAATTTGTGCGGCCAAGGGTGAAATCTCTCCCGATTGCGCCGCAGCCTGGGATGTGGTGGAGGAACTCCAAGCCGAAGCCTCCCATCAACGGGTCAAAAAACAGGGGACTAACTCACTTCAGTCCTACTGCGAAGCCAATCCCGATGCCTTAGAGTGCCGCATTTATGAGGATTAAATCTTGGAGGAATGTAAAGATTTATTAAAATGTAACATAGGCTACAGCTTTACTTAGTTTAGTGTGTACTGTTTCGCTGTCCTCCTTCTGTCTTGGGTTGGCCTGTTGCTTCACCTAGCTGCGAGGGGGGACTCACTAAGTTCTTTGTCCCCTTTCTCCTGTAACAGTTCTTGATGGGTTTGTCTGAGTTTAGCCTGATTGATAATGATAGCGAGCTTGTAAAAAATAAACCTTATTTCCTGTGACTTTATAAACCAAACGATGCTCTAAGTCGATCCGTCGTGACCAAGTGTCGGCAGCAATATACTTAAGAGGTTCGGGTTTACCCAATCCTGTAAACGGATCGCCATCCAAAATATCTGCTACTAAGTCTAAGATTTTATCGCCTTTTTTCGGTTCGTTCCGATACCACCAAGCTAAATCTGCTTTGAAATCAGGACTAAAAACGGGCAAATAATCATGAATAGGATTGTTTTTAGGTTTATCTGGCTTATTTTCTCTTTTAGGACTCAATTCCTAACTCCTCTTTCAATTCAGCTAATGTTTGAGGAGTTGCATCTTCTGTCTGGGTCCATGCTAAAGAGCGAAATAAGCGTTGGGCATTTTCTGGAGATCGCAATAAATAAACACACTCTAATAAACTGGAAAGCTCATCTTCAGCAATTAAGGCCACATTTTTCTGATTGCGACGCTTAATGACGATAATTTGAGATTCGTCACACACCTGATCTAAGAGACTCGCTAAATTCATTCTCGCCTGAGAGTAGGTGGTTTCTTTGCTTAACATGATTTTTAGGGGATACTTGTACAACCTTATTGTACAAGTCCAAGCTCTTGAACTCCCCAAAAACCCCAAAATCTGAATCGCTGGTTAGGGAGAATAATGTAAAGATTTATAAAATTGTAGCTTAGGCTACAGCTTAGTTTAGTTTTGTGTGTACTCTATTGTCGTACAGCTTTGGTGTTGGGTTGGGCTGTTCCTTAGCCAAACCTAGAAAAGCTAATAGTTCCACCGATTCAGGGAGATGAACTGATTGGCTGGAGGGATATTAAGCTGTTGACTATCTGAATTGCTCGTTAAGACTGCAAGGGAGAAGGGAGCAGGGAGAGAAAGTTCGAGCATTTGTACTAAAAATTCCAATACGCAGTTTAAATTCAGTACAGCTTATCCCCAGTCTATCAGCTAGTTGGTGCGGGACGGGATTTTCTGAATCTACAACCTACAGAAGCCGCTATCTTATTTCCACAATAAGTTCCTTTCCTAAAGCTTTGACGTATTTTTCTAAAGTAGAAATACCGACAGATTCCACATTCTCTTCTAGGTTGAAAACCGTTGCTTTATCCCAATTTAACTTACGCGCTAATTCTTCCTGAGTCAGTCCAGCTTCTTCTCTTGCCTGTGATAAGATAACTCCCAGCTTGAAACTGAGATAACCAGACTCGAAGCCTTGGCAAAATTGACTGTCAGTTTGTTTTCTCCTGTTAATATATTGTTCTACATCACTCATCGTCGAATCTCCTGTTCAAGTAGTCTCGTTTTCGTTGCTCTGCCAAATTAATCTCTTGGGATGGTGTTTTTTGAGTCTTTTTAGCAAATCCGTTCGTTAAAATAATTAAATCACTTTCTCCAAAAAAGCCCAGCAGACGGAATATATTATTGCCAATCTGAACCCTCACTTCCCAAATATCATCAGTATTGACTAATTTTTTCAGGTATTGACTCGGGACAGAATCTAACTCCTGAATTAAGCGTAACACCCACAACACTTTTTGAGCTTGTTTTCCAGACAGAGAATTTAAAAAATCTTCAACGGGGCTGGCTCCTGACTGGGTACGATAAAAAACAATCTCCTTCATATAATAATCAGTTTAAGAAAACATTTCAATATTTTAGTGATGCCATTTCATTTGGATTGTAGTGATTCCATATCGCCAGTCATTGGTTGTGCATTATCTTACATCTTCATTCAATAAGTAGTCGTGCCAAATAAATTTCCTAGTGAAGATGGGCACTCATGCAAGAGGTGGTTAGATATGTGGTAAGGATTCAGGTGCCTCAAATGCAGTCACAGAGCGGCTTCTCAAATCTCAGAACTCGCTAAACTAACAGTTTCATTCTCAATAAGCACGAAAATTAAGCCTTTCAGCGTTTCTTAATGAGAATGAGGATTTGGCCATAATTCGCCTA
This sequence comes from Microcystis sp. LE19-10.1B, assembly GCF_027530565.1. Classification (NCBI taxonomy): domain Bacteria; kingdom Bacillati; phylum Cyanobacteriota; class Cyanophyceae; order Chroococcales; family Microcystaceae; genus Microcystis; species Microcystis sp. LE19-10.1B. The sequence continues at coordinate 5,988 of NZ_JAPZQM010000053.1, forward strand.
AATGCTTACACAGCATGGGTTTGACTGCTTTTTGTATGACCTGAATCCTTACGATATGTGTAATTAATTTTGCTTAGGTACTTAACATTGTCAGAGTTGTGCAAGTGTCGGAATATTTTTCCCTGCCAAAACCGAACGAATGACACTAATTATAACAAAATAGAGAATCCGCAGCTCTCTTAGGTTTGGTGGGTAAAATGTATTCTGAGATACAGTCTTGGGGCAGTGAGTGGAACTAACCACAGAGACACAAAGGACACAGAGATCGATCACCACTATATAAGTTAAACTTATCACACAAAGAATAACAGAGCCAATCCGCTTCAACAACTTCGAGACAGAGATGAACGCAAAGACGAATCCGACAGACCGCGCCACAATAACTCAAGGAAGACGATAGTTCGTCTGAGAAGCAGTAAAACAGCGGAAAACACCTGAGACTCCCTGCTCTGTCAACCCCTAAGCTAGGGAGAGAAATATAAAGATTTATTAAATTGTAGCTTTTGATACATTTGTGGGGGGGGGAGTGTGTATTGTTCTACTATCCGCCTTTGGTGTTGGGTTGGGTTGTTGCTTCACCTAGCTGCGAGGGGGCGAACACTTATGTACTGAGTAGCGAATGGTGATGAAAAAAGGATTTTTCAGATGGCTACCAATTTTAGCCTTAACTACAGCTTTATCTTCTAACTTCTATCAGAATCACGATGATATTGCTCAAGCCCGTAATTTGAGACGTGTAAGCAATGGTTTTGCTTTCGAGATTCAGAATTGTAATAAAGACAATAATTCTGTAGTTTGTACTTTTATGGTTGCAAACTTAGGGGAAGTCAGAGATCTTACTTTTTATCCCCAATACTCTATCATCATTGATTCTACCGGCAAGCAATTGACGGGATCGGAGGGACGTATTGGAGGAATAGGTCGTGATCTAGTATATATGAGAGATATGCCTTCTAGAGTCCCCATTAACGGAAAAATTCTCTTTAAAGGAAATTTGCCCGGAAGAATCGTTTATCTGCGATTAGTAGGTTCTAATTTCTCAGTTGAATGGAGGTAATATATTACCTCGGTTAACTGTTAACTGTTCACTGAATAAAGACTCGTAGGTTGGGTTGACGCAAGGAAACCCAACAACTTCCTGGAATATTTTCACAATGTTTGTTGGGTTTCGCCTTTTGAGCCGATGGGTAATACCAGAGCAATAATGATAGCTCAACCCAACCTACGGCTCGATTAATTAACAAACTGATTCAGGAATGATAGTTATGGCAATCAGAATCAAACTTTGGGCAGATTATGGAAGTTACCCACTTTGGGGAGTAGATGAAATTGATAACATTGCTCCTGAAGAATTACCATTAAGTCAAGCAACCATTCAACGTTTAAACCCATGGCAGGATACTTACGATAAGACTTTAAATCAAGACTATCCACCTTGATCAGATTTTCCTAATCAGCAAGCTGAAATGGATTTTAAACAAGAAGGAATTAGTTTATGGAAACAGTTATGTCTTGAACTGGCAGCAGATTATGAAGTTTTCTACCAAAATGAAGGTCAATTGTTCAGACATCCTAAGGAAATAACCAAAAAATCTACAGTACAAAAAATAACAGTTTGAGTATCATCACCTTCGGCTCCGGCGCAGCTTCAACCATCAAGCGCCAACTAAAACCCTCTTAATCCACCAAAAAAGAAACCACAAAAGTTGGCTAAATTGCTTCTAAAAATACCATAAATGCCCCTTGATTCAATCTTGAGGGGGTTTTGTTTTTTTATATCTCTTTTTTGGCAATAGATGCTATAATAGAGGGTCACTCTTTAAGATTGCTTGCTTGATCGTGGACTTTGAGATTATCAGCGATATCACGAATATCGAGATTATTGCCACAGGAACAGGAATTCGTAATCGGGAACGGTTGCAAAAACAGTATGGCAAAGGTAAATGGAGAAAATTAAAGGGCATAGCCCAAGTTCAGCTTCCCAATGGTATAGTAAGGTTAGCTGAAGTCCATTGGTATGAAGCTCATGGCATCGGCAAAAAAGAATTTAAGCTCAAGTTACCGTTTCTAGATTGACCATGAAAATAGAGTCATCTCCAACAAATAAGTTCGCAGTTTGTCTCAATAATGAAGGCTACGAAGCTTCACTAGAGGTGGGCA
>NZ_JAPZQM010000592.1:0-8255 GCF_027530565.1 Microcystis sp. LE19-10.1B
TGAGGTAGTCAGTTGCCTAATTTTCAGGGAAAAAGTACCTGAATTTTGCCCCCGATCCCCGCAATGGCTGGCACTTTTTGAGGGAAAAAAAGTCTAAAAGTCTTATCCAACAAGGTTTTTAGATTTATTCAGCAAGCCCTATATAAGTTAAACTTATCATACAAAGAATAAGCGAGCCAAAATTTTAGTTAATTATGCGTTACAAACTTTTAGGTAATAGTGGTCTGCGAGTTTCCGAACTATGTCTAGGAACGATGACATTCGGGGAAGATTGGGGTTGGGGGTCCGATAAAGAAGAAAGTCGGGCGGTTTTTCAGGCTTTTGCGGAAGCGGGCGGCAATTTTCTCGATACCGCTAATCTCTACACTAACGGAACCAGTGAAACATTAGTGGGGGAATTTGTCAAGGGCGATCGAGAAAAATGGGTAATCGCCACGAAATATTCTCTCAATACGCGCCCCGGCGATGTCAATGCTTGCGGAAATCATCGAAAAAACCTCTTTCAAGCGGTAGAAGCTAGTTTAAAGCGTTTAGGTACTGATTACATCGATTTACTCTGGCTTCATCTTTGGGACTCTCTCACTCCTATCGAAGAAGTGATGCGCGCTTTCGATGATTTGGTCAGGATGGGAAAAGTGCTTTATATCGGCATTTCTGACAGTCCTGCTTGGATTGTCTCCCAAGGGAACACCCTGGCCACCCTGCGGGGATGGACACCCTTTATCGGACTACAAATAGAATATTCTCTCAAGGAACGCACCCCCGAACGGGAATTATTGCCCATGGCCAAAGCATTAAATATCGGGGTGACAGCTTGGAGTCCCCTGGGAGGAGGAGTTTTAACGGGAAAATATAATCAACCCAACCCCGTCGATGGACGTTTAAGCATGACCGACCAACCTTTTCAAATTTTTGATCGCGATTTAAAAATTGCCGAGACTGTCCTAGAGATTGCCAGAGAAATTGAGAAATCACCGGCACAAGTGGCATTAAATTGGCTAAGAAATCGGCCTAACGCCGTAATTCCTATCATTGGCGCTCGAAAATTGTCCCAATTGCAGGATAATTTAGCCTGTGTGGACTTTAACCTGACTGGGGAACAGCTGCAACGACTCGATAATATCAGTGCTATTTCCCTCGGTTTTCCCCACGAACTTTTAGCCAGTCAATTTGTTCGCGATATCCTATTAGGAGGAGTAGCAGCACAATTAGACCGATGATGGAAGTTTTTGTTTATGGAACCCTGAAACCTAAGCAGAGTAACTATTCTGCCTACTGTGCGGGAAAAGTGATCAACTCTAAAACCGCCTACACAAAGGGGTATTTATACCATCTTACCGCCCTCGGTTATCCCGGACTGACCGAGGGCGAGGGCTGGGTGAAGGGAATTTTATTGACTTTTAACGCAGATTATGATATTTGGCTTTTGGATGCTTTGGAAGATTATCAACCCGGCAGAGATCCAGAAGAAAACGAGTATCAGCGTCGCAGAATCCCTATTTATAATCTAGAGCGAGAATTGATCGGCGAAGCCTGGGGATATATGATGACACCGGCAAAAATAGCTCTCCATGGCGGTATTTGGCTGCCTTCCGGTTGGTGGACCAGTAGCGATCGAGAATAGGGATGAGGGGGCCGATTCTGTTAAGATATACAAATTAAAAGCTTAATCGTGAAAAAATTATGTATCTACTCCTAGAAGTGGCCAGTGGCAAATTCCCCGTTTATTTTGTGGCAGTTTATGTGGTCGGTTTTCTCGCTGCTGTCACCATCGGTTCGATCGCTTGGTACAATTCTAAACGCCCGGTCGGTTGGGAAGATGCCCAAAGACCCGATATTGTCCCCGAAGTGAAGACAGAGGTGGATTCTGATTCTCAATCCTAGAAAAAGGCAGTGATCAGTTATTTTAGCCGTCAGCTTTTTTCTCCCTTCTCAGCAATCAGGTTGGTTGGGATTGACCCTTGGCTGCGGACAAGGGACTAAAGACCTGACTAGGCGGTTATTTCAGGCATTTCCGCCCTTCCTGCCGAACAGAAACAGATAAATCAACCAAGGTCGATCGCAAATCTCTATGATAGAATATTGGGTCTTTAATTTCCGTCCCCTCCTCCTCTTATGAAACTGCCTGTCGTCGCTATCATCGCTAGGATATTTAGTTGACAAGAGGCTCCGAATACGATAGTATTCAACCATGAAACAACAAATTATCGACTTATTTTCTGGTGCGGGCGGATTGACCACGGGATTTCATTTAGCCGGGTTTGAATCTATCTGTGCAATTGATGTAAATGCGAAAGCATTAGCAACCTATCAACATAATTATCCTAAAACACGCACTTTTCAGGAAGACATCCGCAAAGTTAATCCATCAGAACTGCGCTTATACTTAGGTTTACAAAGAGAAGAATTAACCGCCCTTATCGGGGGTCCACCCTGTCAAGGATTTTCACGAAATATCCCGGCTGGGTATCGCTATCTTAATGATTCTCGCAATCATTTATATAAGTCTTTCTTAGGATTTGTTCAAGAGTTTCGTCCTCTTCATGTAGTCATGGAAAATGTTCCTGAAATTTTGAAAGCTTATAACGGTATCATCAGAGATGAAATTGTAGCACATTTAGAATCTTGGGGTTATCAAGTAGTTACTACTTCCCTAAACGCCGCTTATTATGGAGTGCCACAAACTCGCTCAAGAGCCTTTTTTTTAGCTAGTCTAGAGCGTTTACCATCCCTTCCCCAAGCAACTCATTCTGGTGATATCAGAAGTGATTATAAAGCTGTAAAATCTTGGACACAGCTTACTTTACTAGAACCAAATATTGCCCCAGTTACTACTGTTAAAGATGCCATTAGTGATTTACCTACTTTAGAAGCAGGACAAGCTTATGATCACGAAATTTATACTAGGGAACCCGAGACCATATATCAACAGAAGATGCGTGAGCAAAGTCAAAAAATTGTTAATCATATTGCCCGTGCTTTAACACCAATTCAAATGTCAAGAGTGCAAATTCTGGCGGAAGGACAAGATGCGAGAGATTTACCTGCTGAATTAGCACCGAAAAAACACTATAGCGGGGCCTATGGTCGACTTTCTTGGGATAAACCAGCAAGAACAATTACAAGGTGGTTTTTTCATCCCGGTTCTGGCAGATTTTTTCATCCGACCCAGAATCGGACAATCACAATTCGTGAAGCAGCAAGATTACATTCTTATCCCGATCATTTTCACTTTTTAGGGACTTATACTGATATGGCCTCTCAAATTGGAGAATCTGTGCCACCACTGTTAGGCAAAGTGGTAGCAGACTCTATGGGACAAAATCTTGAGTATTAGTTTGGGTTTGTAGCGCTGCAAAAATTGTCTCCACATATCGATCTATTGTCAGACGAGTTCTCTCAATTCTCAGACGAATAGCGGCAGCGGGGATTGTTCTGCTTCTAAACAACTGTTTCTGATTTTTGTACCAAACTAACTGAGTTTTGCCAGCGATGCTTCCCTGTAAACCTGCCCCTACTCCCCCAGTTTTTTTATCTATTGCCCATGCCCAAGAAAAAACATTAGGATCAAGAGGATTAAGGGGGTATTCACAGTAAACATATTCATTGGCCTCTCGGTTTTTTAGCAATATTCCCTCATAGCTGTTGATGACATTTTGAGCAGTTTGACTGGAGCGAATCTTCTCGTTCCAGTGTTGAATAATAGCGGTTCCCAGTTGTGCGGGGGAAGATTGCAGATTCAAAGAGGGAACCCCAAGTTGAATGGCTTTTTTGATCATATCTGCTCGTTGAATTACGAACAAAAAGGTATTATCTGTAGTTAAACTATTCAGTTGTAGAGATTTTAGCGACCAACCACTGGCAGTTTTACTGTCCACTGCATCGTAGAGTAGTTTGCTTCTGCCTAGGGCAGGATCGGATAAAGGAATATTCTTGATATAATGAAAAATTGCTTCCCAGCTATAATCCTCGATCGAGCCAATCAATGGTGAGGCAATTGCGGCTAGAATGGCCTGCTTTAGTCTTTTAGTCTCGTCGTTCGTTAACACTTAGGGATTCCTCTACGGAATACAAAAATTCACTCATCCTCAGACCTAAAGCATTAGTAATATGACTAAGCACTCTCACCGATGGACTTTTTAATCCTCGCTCTAGTTGACTGATGTAAGTTCTATGCAGACCTGTTACTTCCGCCAAATACTCTTGCGACCACCCTTTTTCTTGGCGATAACGCTGTAGCTCTCGTCCTAAAATTTGCTCTAGTTGACCAGATTGCATAACCTGAATTCTAGTCTTTTGTATACCAAAGTTCTACAGACTAAAGTATTCAATGTCTCAGTGCCGAACAGAAACAGATAAATCAACCAAGGTCGATCGCAAATCGCTATGATAGAATATTGGGTCTTTAATTTCCGTCCCCTCCTCCTCTTATGAAACTGCCTGTCGTCGCTATTATCGGTCGTCCCAATGTGGGCAAATCCACCCTCGTCAATCGTATCGCTGGAGATCAACAGGCGATCGTTTTCGATCAACCCGGGATTACCAGAGATCGCACCTATCAACCAGCTTTCTGGTGCGATCGAGATTTTCAAATTGTCGATACAGGGGGGCTAGTTTTTAACGATGACAGCGAATTTCTCCCTTTAATCCGCGAACAGGCTTTAATCGCCCTAGCAGAGGCAAGTGTGGCGATTTTTGTCGTCGATGGGCAAGGGGGAATTACCGCCGGCGATCGAGAAATTGCCGCTTGGTTACGACAGCAAAATGTCCCGATACTTTTGGCCGTCAATAAATGTGAATCGGTGGAACAGGGTATCCTGCAAGCGACGGAATTCTGGGAATTAGCCATCGGTGAACCCTTCCCCATCTCGGCCATTCACGGTTCTGGTACAGGTGAACTACTCGATGCGGTGATTAAATATTTGCCACCTGCGGCGGAAATTCCCGAAAATGAAGAGATTAAAGTGGCAATTATCGGTCGTCCTAACGTGGGTAAATCCAGTCTCCTCAATGCTTTAACCGGACAACAACGGGCGATCGTTAGTCCGATTTCGGGAACCACCAGAGACTCGATCGATACTTTAATTGAACGAGAAGGACAGGTTTATCGGTTAATTGACACCGCTGGCATTCGCCGTAAGAAGAATGTGGACTATGGAGCCGAATTTTTCAGTATTAACCGTGCTTTTAAGGCCATTCGCCGGTCTGACGTGGTACTATTCGTCATCGATGTGCTAGATGGTGTCACCGAACAGGATTTAAAATTGGCGGGACGAATTATTGAAGAAGGGCGCGCGGTGGTGCTAGTGGTCAATAAATGGGATGCGGTGGAGAAAGACACCTACACCATCAATACTTACACCAAAATGCTCCAAGATCGGCTGTATTTTATGGATTGGGCAGAAATGATCTTTGTCAGCGCCATGACGGGGCAAAGAGTCACCAAAATCCTCGAATTAGTCGATATTGCCGCCGAATCTCACCGTCGTCGCGTCAGTACCTCGGTAATCAACGATGTGATCGAAGATGCGGTTAAATGGCACAATCCCCCCACCACCAGGGGCGGAAAACAGGGGAAACTATACTATGGCACGCAAGTATCGAGTCAACCCCCCACGATCGCCCTTTTCGTTAACGATCCCCAGCGCTTTAATGATAACTATCGCCGTTACATCGAAGGGCAATTCCGGCAACAGTTAGGCTTTAAAGGAACCCCGATCCGCTTAATCTGGCGCGGCAAACCGGCGCGAGAAGTGGAAAAAACGGTTAATAGAGCCACCAAGGTCTAATTTATGGATTTATTGCGAAGTTTGCCCATCGGTCTTTATCTCGATCAACCGATTACCCGACTACATCAACTAGATGCCAGGGTAAAATTTATCTGGTTAATGGCTTTTTTAGCAGCACCTTTATTAGCTAATCCTTGGTGGCGTTTAGCTTTGGTGGGATTATTAATGTTGTTAACCCTGTTAGCTCCTATTCCCCCCCGCGTCTGGCGGCAACAGATGGGCTGGCTGATATTTTTAGCGATTATCGTCTTTCTGATTACTGCTATCACTCCCGATGGTTTAGGGGTGAGTATTCAGCCGCGTTTACCGGATGAAGGGCTGAATTTACCGCCAGCAAGTGATTATCAGTATGTTTTATGGGATAGAGGTCGTTTATTTGTTACCCGACGTTCTTTGGAATTAGCAGTGAGAATTAGTACCTTAGTTTTTACTTTAATTTATAGCACTAATCTCTTTTTATTGACGACGGCCCCGGAAGAAATTACCGAAGGTTTAGAGAATTTAATGAGTCCTTTACGGCGATTTAATGTGCCGGTGACGGAAATTTCTCTGACTCTGACCCTCTCTTTGCGCTTTATTCCCCTGGTTTTAGAAGAAGTGCAAAATCTAGCTAGGGCAGTGAGAACTAGGGCGATCAATTGGCAAAAATTAGGGATTAAAAAGAGTTTAAACGTCTGGTTAACAGTAGTGGAAAAATTACTAGATAATTTGCTTTTGCGCGCCGAACAAATAGCGATCGCTATGGAGGTTCGCGGTTTTACCAGTCCCAATCAGCATCAAGTACGCTGGCACCAATTACAGTTAAGATGGGCTGATTTTATCGCTTTATTTTTGTTAATTCCCTTTTGGGCAGCCCGATTAGTTTGGGGTGGTTTATAGCAGTTATCAGTTATCAGTTATCAGTTATCAGATTTGAGTTTTAAGTGTGCAGTATTAAATAGAAGTTTCCTACTGTCTTTTCACCTGATAGTTCTTCGTTACTTGGTCTGGTTCGATCGGGGGGCATAAATCGACTAAATCTTTATCTTGCAAGGGATTTAATTGATTAGTTCGCTCTAGAAAACAATTGACAAAAATCGCCAAATGTCTTTCTCTATAAGAGTTTCATTTCTTATAACCCTGTCCGTTGCATAAGACAAACCGAAGAACCTCACTGATTACTGTTCACAGCAAAAAACTCCCCACTTTCCACTTCTCACTCGCCAATTTCCTACTAAAGATAGATATTTAAACAGATAAAAAGTATTACTTATAAGAGTAAGTTACGGCGTTTCTTATAGAGATGAGGTATGATAAGATTTGGCATTTGGCAGGGTGCATCTCATTTTTCTAAATCTACTAAGTTGGGATTTTTCAAGGAAGTCCGTAGGTTGGGTTGAGCGAATCAATAGGTTAAAGAAAACCTCTCAATTTTAGAGGAAAGCGGAACCCAACAGCCAACACCTAAATCCGTCGGAATCGGCGATCGCTTCTCCTGACCTTTTGTGGGGTTTCCTTGGGTCAATCCAAGCGTACTATAGTTGGGTTTCCTTACGTCAACCCAACCTACAACCCCTTTTTGTTGGGTTGAGTCCGTAGCCCCCCTAAATGGTTACATACGTTACATAATCTGTTACCATTTACATACGGCGGTTCCTCTATCCGTGTGGCACCGATAAATCCTTATTGAATAAGCATTTCCACTTAGAAGATGTACCAGACTAAGCCTGAAGCCGCCGTATGTATAGAATTGTTGATTGGGAGTCTTGATCATGGCATTGCAGGAAGGCACTTACACCTGGGAATACGGCGACACTAACCAGGCTCTCTGGTTCACCGCCTCTTACAACACAGTCACAAATCAATGGACTGTTGATATGAAGAAGGGGTCAATGGACCTCAACGCATTGTGGTGGTCTAATGGCGATAGCAACGCGGATGGCAATATAGTTCTTTCCAAGGCTGACAACAGTCTCAATATGAATGGGACTGGTATCGTCTGGGATGGATACGACAAGATTTCCGATACGGGGTTAACGGGAACGGAGCATAATGGCAGCAGTCTTCTTACTGCGGGTAATACCTATACTTACAGCTACAGCAAGGATCAAGGGGTAGAGATCGAAGCGCTCTTGGCGGGGGGTGTTACGACTCTTGGTGTCAGAGCCACAAGCGTCAACGGCACCGACGGTATCAAGGCGGTAGATGGACAATATGTTTTCGTTCCCTACGATACAACTCCACCTACAGTGACAGTCGATATTGTTGATGCTTCCCTGAACGACGGCGATAACAATTCTCTCGTCACCTTTGAGTTCAGCGAAACTGTGAATGGCTTCACAGCCGGTGATGTGAGCGTCAGCGGTGGAACCCTGAGCGACTTCACCCAAGTGGATGGCAACAGCTATACGGCCATCTTCACGGCCACCGATGCTGTGGAAACCACCGGCTCGGTGTCCGTGGCAGCGGCCAGCTACAGCGACGTGG
>NZ_JAPZQM010000004.1:0-8761 GCF_027530565.1 Microcystis sp. LE19-10.1B
TGGGAGTGATCGGGGGGAAATTTAGGCACTTTTTCCCTGAAAATTAGGTAATTGGCCACCTCAAAACTGGTAAAACCCCACACCCCACACCCCACACCCCACACCCTGCCACCACCGAAAAACTTTTTGCCGCAAACCCTATTTATTCATCGATCAAGACAGTTGTGCTACTGCATTGAGAGCATAACTTTTAGTAATAAAAGGAGAAGTCATGGCTGTTAAAAGTCCTCCGTAATCAAGATTAAAACTGACTTTGCTTCCTACTTTTAACCTCTTGTTATGACTATCAAGAACTAGATGATCGCTACTAGAACCTAATATTTTTATCTCCTGACTTGTTTGTAATCCAGAGATAAGAATATCCTGTCTTCCTAATGCAATAATAACTCGACGGTGAATGCCTTGGTCGATAAAGCTGGGAACATTACCAAAAGCATCTCGACCAATTTCTCCAGAGGGTAGAGATGGTTTATCTTTGGATTCGATTACTTCAGCAATTAACCGAAAAGCATCGGTATATAAGCCAGGTATCACTTGTCGATTAACTGTTTCACAACCTAATAAAATTGATTCTCCTAAACGCAGATTATTAATCCGACCAACTTCGCTACTTTTTTGATACCATTGATAGTTAGCAGAATTGCCTCCTGAAATAATCGGTAATTTTATTAAAAATTCCTGCTCAATTGTATCTGTTAACACAGATAATTTGCTCATATTATGGCTATCAGGTTTAATACCTCCATAACAAGCCAAATTACAACCCAGTCCAATAATTTTGATAAAGGGAAAAGCGAGGGTCTTTTTGATGAACTTGACCAGATCTTTCGGCAGTACACCTTCGCGTAAATCCCCTAACTCCGTCATGATAATAATGCGGTGTATTTTTTGCTTTTCTTGAGCATAATAGGAAAGTTCCTGAATTGTTGCTAATTCGGTATTTAAGCTGATATCTGCAATGTTAACCACTGATTCTGCTTGACTCAAGGCAGTACGCAACAGAACAAAAGTTGTCACTATTCCTGCTTGTTTCATTTTGAGAATATTTTCGATTCGAGAGTCAGCGATAAAGTTGACTCCACCTTGAATCATCGCCAAGGCGATCGAGGGATCACCCAAAATCGCTTTGGAAACTCCCATCACAGAAAGTCCCTTGCTACCGTAGAATTGGCAGAGTAAACGAGCATTATGGCGTATTTTCGGGAGAGAAATCTCGATTCTGGGTAAAAGGTCTTTCATCAGCCTATTTGCTCCCAATTGCGGGAATTGCAGCTAAAATTTCCCCTTTGATTTTCCGGTTTAATTTCGGAAAGCGATCGCATAAAGCTTGGACTAATTTCTCACATCCGTGTAACAAAACATCAGTAGTCGGTAACTGAAAATCTCGCTCATATTTGGCAATAATACGCTCAGTGGCTGCCGTGGTGAGATTTTCGTGATTAATCGCAATAGCGATAACTTTAGCGGGAGAAATTGCCTCAATTAGTGAAATTTCTTCCTGTAATTTTGGCATGGCTAAATGAGGAAAATCACAGCGAAATTTTCGGGCTGGGGGATGTTGTAAAATAATCCCATCGGGCCTACTTCCTTTCAAAATTCCCAGGGAACTCATAAAAGCAGGATGACTCAGAGAACTTTGTCCTTCCACTAAAATAATATCGGGTTTTTCTTGCTCAAAAGCTTGAACCACAGCATTTTCAATTTCACCGATGACAAATTGAGAAACCAAAGCATCGATCGAAACCCCATATTTTGCTCCCTGCATCAAGCTAGTTTGTCCAGTAGCGACTAAGACAGACTTAATACCCAAGCCTTGGAGAGTTTGATTAACTGCCACCGCAGTGGTCATTTTTCCGCAAGCACAATCGGTTCCTAAAAAGGCAATAACGGGTATATTTACTTGGGAAATTTGCCCAGTAAATACATGAAGATCAGCTAATTGTGGTGGTTTACGAATGTCTGTAATTTGCACACCATACTGACTAGCTTGCTCCCTAAATTCTAAATCCTCGGAGAAGAATTGATGCAAACCATTAATAATCTCCATTCCTTGTGCCATTGCTTCTAAAATTAGCAGCCTTTCTAGGGGGGGAATAAACGCTTCTAAGGGTGCTTTGCCGTAGATATAACAATTGGGAACATCTCTAAGTTTTTCTAAGGCTGTTTGTAAATTGGCAAAAATGGGAATATGATTTTTTTTGTCTCCTAATGCTTCTCCCGCATCTTTTCCCGCTAAGGAACTATCCAGCACTCCAACAATTGTATATATTTCTGATTGTCTGATCAAGCCAGCTGCCGTTTTTCCGTCCACACGTCCAAACTGATTTTCACAGTAAATTAAAGCCGTTTTTTTCGTTGATACCACTTTCTTAATCTCCTGAATATTAGATAATTGAAATTTCACTCCTAACTCCCAGTAAGTAGGGAGGCACAATTATTTGTAGGATGGGTTAGCGGTAGCGTAACATTAGCGGGCGTTGGGTTTCATGCTTCAACCCAACCTACGTTCATCTTATATTTAATTCCACCCACCTACTTAAGACTATTTATTCTTCTTCTTCTTCTATAGCATAATTATCTGGATCGATAATATCGTCTAGTTCTTCTAAGATTTGCAAATCGGGATGAGCATCAGATTGACGTAATTTTAATCTTCCTGTCCGTTCTAACCAATGGAGAAGGGTTTCTTTGGAAGTTATCTGCATAACAGGAATTGCCTGATAGCGAGGTTCTTGACTAAGAGAAGGATTAAATTTCATACCTGTTGAATTTCCTTTGAGAAGTTAACTCTATTGGTTGTTCTATTGTTGATCACGAAGCAACCCACAAAAAACTGAAAAAAATTGTCAAGTTTAGCAAAGTAAAAAAGTTCAGCTGTCAGATTTACTATTTGGACAGATAGATAGAGTCGGTTCCAATATATGCTCCCGATACTTGGGATGCAGACTCTATGGTGTAAATTAAAGTTTTCCTGTCTCGCTCAACTTAAATGTCAATCCTACGGTTTTTATCTAGCTAACGGAAAAGGTGATTAATAACACCAAAGCAACCAACAAAACCGCCCCTACTCCTTGCAAAATATACCATTTTTGCTGTTCTAAAGATGGGGATTTTGATAGATAAATCTTGGGTTCGCTACCATAGTTATTGATGATTCCTTCATCATCTACTGTATAGCCCTCTGGGAGAGGTATATTAAGTGATGGATAGTTTTGCCCGTTTATATCTAGTTTAACCTCAGCAGGAATTAATTCACTTCCATCGCTTGGGGAATAGACTGTCGCACCTGTCTCTTGATTAGATTTAGTAGAGTAGTGCATGATCATCTCTCTTCAAAATCTGAGTATAACACAGAATAAGGCGAAATGGTTTTTAGGCTAATTTTTTCCTAGGGCTTTAATCAGCAAATTTGGCTAATGTCGGCAAATTAAAGCAAAAAATATGATTTTATAACTTGACAAAGCTAGATAAAAACATTTAGTCAACTCGCTATTCACTTTTTAGCATACCAGCGCCATAAAACTCGCGCTAAACGTTGGGGATCATGACTAACTTTGGCAGTAACTTCATCTTCTGCCATTACATTCGCTAAAACAATGCGATAACCCATTTTTCCCACCTCCTCGCGGTCTAAAAACACAGGATGACTATGCTCTTGGGCGTATAATTGCAGAGATTGGGGCGATGGTGCAGTTCTTTGGGCTAAAACTGCATCAAAGATGCGTTCCTCGCAGACTTTTTCGATCGCCCGAATATGATCAGCCACCGAATAATTATCCGTTTCCCCCGGCTGGGTCATAATATTACAAACATAGACACGGGGGACTGTCACCTGTGCTAGGGCCTGACGAATTGCGGGAACCAACAAATTAGGGATAATACTGGTATAAAGACTACCCGGCCCGATAATAATATAATCTGCCTCCTTGATTGCCGCTAAAGCAGCCGGTAAAGCGACCGGATCGGCAGGATGACAGCCAATCTGACGAATTTGCCCCATAGCTTCGGTTATCTTCGATTCTCCCTCAATAATGCGCCCATCGGCTAACTTAGCCCAGAGACTAACATCGGTAAGGGTAGCAGGTAGCACTTTGCCGCGAATGGCCAAAACTTTGGCACTAGCATCGATCGCCTGTTCCAGATCGCCGGTAATCTCGGTCATAGCGCTGATAAATAAATTACCAAAACTGTGGCCCGATAAACCATCCCCGGCATGAAAGCGATATTGAAACAATTCCGTTAATAACTTTTCCTCATCGGCTAAAGCGGCGATACAATTGCGAATATCCCCCGGGGGTAAAATGCCCATTTCCCGACGTAATCGGCCTGAAGAACCGCCATCATCAGCTACGGTGACAATAGCGGTGATATTAGAACTATACTGTTTTAAACCGCGTAAAAGCGTCGATAAACCCGTACCGCCACCGATGGCCACGATTTTCGGGCCGCGATGGAGACGACGATGGGTGCGTAGGAGATCGACTAATTCCTCCGATGCGTCCGGTTGTAGTGCTTCTGTAATCGTTTCGACAGTGCGACTCTGACCCCAGAATAACAAAAAGACACCCAACAAAACCGCCAGCGGCCCGGAAACAGAATTAGGGACCAAACGGGCGATCGTTTCTAATGCTTGGGAAACAAACTCTAAAAAGCGATTAACTGGGGTTAATTTTACCCAAATAGCCAAACCGAAGGAGGTGAGAAAAACACCGGTTAAACTGATTAAAAGCCAGCGTTTGACAAAAATACCGGGAGAAAGCCATTTAAACCAACGATTAACCCGTTTAGGCGTTTTTCTGCCCACAGAAGCGGCTATTTTTCCCTTCTGAGCGTTGAGTTCCCGTAGCGTCTGTTTAAATGGACTCATAGATGTGGCCTGGCAGCGAACGCATTGATTCTGGAGAGACTGTAGCCGAAAAAGGGGACAAACTCAAGCTTAATTAGGGTCTGCTGAAAAAGTTTTTTGTGGGGAGAGGGTGTGGGGTGTGGGGTGTAGGGTGTAGGGTTTTCCCGATTTTGAGGAGGTCAATTACCTAATTTTCAGGGAAAAAGTCCAGGGATTTTCCCCCCGATCACTCCCATATCTGGTACTTTTTGATTGCCAAAAAGTCTAAAAGTCTTACCCAACAAGGTTTTTAGATTTATTCAGCCAGCCTGACCTAACCTCCCACTTGAGAATAGGCCGCCTCGGAAATTGTGGGAATATCGGCGTATTTGCCGATAACCGACTGTATAATGCTGTAAACACAGGCGGCAAATGCTCCCAAAAAGACGACGTTAAAAAGAGTTTCTACCACTAAATTCGCCCCTAAACCCCTAGCGACGAAACCTAAGACCAATCCCAATAAATACACCAAAATCTCGATTAAAATCGCCTGCATGGTGTTAAAGCGGATAAAATGACTGATGCGGGGATTGCGTACCACGGCGAAAAAGAGGACGAAAAAGATAATTAAACTGCCAAAGCTTCCCAGAGAACTATAGAGAAAAGCTAAGGGATATAAGGCTATTGCTAAGGCCGCTCCTAAAAAAGGAATTTGCTGAAAGATAAAGATACCGAAGGCAAAAGCCGAATATAAGGGTAAAAGATATACTAAAGCTGCAAAAATGCGATCTTTTGTATCGGTTGAGCCGCGCCAAGTCATAATCTATTGTCTCCTGAGACTACTGCTAACTCTCTTCAAGATAACCCGGCAGCCCATCAGACTTCGCGTAACTGAAGAAATTGATCGAGGCCGAAGATTGTTAGGCCTCGATCGATTTTTTCTCAAACAGAGACGGGGTGCTTGATTTCCTGTAACAGAGCCAGATATTCCTCCTTAAAATACTTTAGGGTACTTAAAATCGGATTGGGAGCGCTTTGACCAAGACCACAAAGACTGGTTTCTTTGACCATTTGACAGAGATGTTCTAGGTTTTCGAGGTCGTGAATATCGGCCTTTCGAGCGATAATTTTGGCCAATAATTCAAACATTTGTACTGTTCCCGTGCGACAGGGGATACATTTACCACAGGACTCCTCGCGACAGAACTCCATATAGAATTTCGCCACTTCCACCATACTGGTAGTATCATCCATAACCACCATCCCCCCAGATCCCATCATCGAACCGAGTTTGGCTAAGGATTCGTAATCCACGGGAGTATCGAGTAAATTAGCGGGAATACAACCCCCAGAGGGGCCGCCGGTTTGTACCGCTTTCACTTGACCATCGGGAACACCACCCCCCATCTCCTCGACAATTTCCCGGAGAGTAATACCCATCGGCACTTCAATCAGCCCATTATTGCGGATTTTTCCCGTCAAAGCGAAGATTTTTGTGCCTTTACTGCTGGCAGTACCGATATTGGCGTACCAAGCGGCCCCCTCGCGGATAATAGCGGCGATATTAGCGTAGGACTCCACGTTATTAATCAGGGTGGGACAACCATCGAGGCCCGATTGGGCCGGATAGGGGGGACGGGTGCGAGGAGTGCCGCGGCCGCCTTCGATGGAATGGATGAGAGCGGTTTCCTCTCCACAGACAAAGGCCCCCGCCCCGATGCGGATATCTACCTTAAAATCGAAAGTGGACTCGAATACTTGGGAACCCATTAAACCAAATTTTTTGGCCTGATTAATCGCTTTTTGCAGACGATCGATCGCCAGAGGATATTCGGCTCTAACATAGATATAACCATGATCGGCCCCCACAGCATAGGCAGCGATCGCCATTCCTTCCAGGACTAAATGGGGGTCACTTTCCAAAACACTACGGTCCATAAACGCCCCGGGGTCGCCTTCATCAGCATTACAGATAACGTATTTTTGTTTACCCGGTTGTTTAGCCACCGTCGCCCATTTTAAACCGGTGGGATAACCCGCACCTCCCCGGCCGCGCAAACCGCTTTTGGTGATTTCCTCCACCACCTGGGCCGGAGTCATCTCGTAGAGGGCCTTGTAGAGAGATTGATAACCCCCGACGGCGATATATTCCTCAATGCGATCGGGATCGATTTTACCGCTATTTTCCCGGACAATTTTGACTTGATGGGAGAAAAAGGGATGTTTTGAGTCCCCTAATTGCACCTCGGTTTTGCCGCCGTTTAAGGCCGCAATAATGCTGGCCGCACTTTCCGGGGTGACTTCTTCGTATAAGAGATCCTGGGGATCCACTTCCACCAACGGACCGCGACCACAAAAACCCATACAACCGACCCCGACCACTTCGACTGTATCCTCTAGGTCTGCTTCTTTGACGGCAGTGGCGAGGTTTTTTTTGATTTGGAGGGAGTTAGCAGCTTGGCAACCGGTGGAAGTGCAACAATGCACCCGGATGCTTTTTTGTCTAGTTTTTTCTTTCTCGGCCACTGCCAATAATTCTTGTAAGTCCATATTCTTCTCAATCCACTAGAGTGAAAAATTACTGGGAGAAACTCTGTAGTTTCGCTAAGACAGTTTCCGAATCTTGTTTAGGGGCCACGACTCCATCGAAGACCACGGCCGGCGCAATCCCACAGGCCCCGATACAACGGGCCGACACTAGGGAAATTTCTCCATCGGCGGTGGTTTCTCCCACTTTGACATCAAAGGCGTTTTCGATGTCTTCGAGGATTTTGCCGCTGCCTTTGACATAACAAGCAGTCCCCATACAGATGATACAGGTGTGTTTTCCCGCCGGTTTCAGGGAAAAGAGATGGTAGAAGGTTGCTACCCCATAGACGCGACTGAGGGGCAGTTTTAGCGCCCGGGCAACGTAGAGGAGAACATCTTCTTCTAGGAATCCAAAGGCTTCTTGGGCTTTGTGCAGGACTTCAATCAGGGCTGATTGATTATATCCTGCCCGCTTCATGGTAATGTCGAGGACTTTGAAGCGTTTATCGCCACTGGGATGCTCTTTTTTCTCCGTTTGACGAGGATTGGCAGTTTGCATAAATCTGAACCAAATAAATTTTAGGGGCGATGACGGGAAAAAGATGGAGAGTTGTCGGTTTTCCTTGGTCATCTCCCTGCTTTTATTCTGACACTGGCTCCGGAGGGCGATCGATAACTTTATCTTTCCTTTAGTTATTGGGGGATAGGGGATTTTTCGGCCTTGTCAAATTGAAAGATGCTCCGAATCAGCCTGGAACTGAAATTACTTTGATAGCAAGGATTGCATTGCATCTTTCCTATAATAGTGTTTAATCAACGAATAGGGCCTTTTATGGCGGGCTTAAGTGGGGAACAAGAGTCGCTCGATTTAGCAGTGGAATATAGCTAGGTAATAGCTGTAGGGCTAATTCATGAATTAGCCCTACAATCAATTATGATGAACCCTGGAAATAGAAAACGGGTTTCTTCGATAAACCCGTTTTCTGCGGGTTTTTTTGCGGGAAGCATCCCCCTCTCCTCGTAGGTTAAAGGGATGAGGTCATAACAATATGTTGCCAAAGGCGACTTTTCAGAATATAATGTAGAAGAGTAGTCATTCATCGCTCAGATTAGTTAAGATGATATTACATGACTAATAATATTGACCATGATCGCTTGTTTAAGGAGTTAATCTTCACCTTTTTTGTCGAATTTATTGAGTTATTTTTTTCCTCAATTGATGGATTATTTAGATAGAGACTCGATTACTTTTTTAGACAAAGAAGTATGGCTCTTCGGTTTGTGTTATGCAATGGACGGGGGTTATAAGGGATGGAACCCTTATAGAGAAAGGCATTTAGCGATTTTTGTCAATTGTTTTTGCTCTAGAGCGAACTAATCAATTAAATCTCTTGCCAGATAAGGATT
>NZ_JAPZQM010000670.1:0-2393 GCF_027530565.1 Microcystis sp. LE19-10.1B
TTTATAGAGACAGACATTGCCGCAATTTTTGTCAATTGTTTGCGATCTGGAGCGAACTAATCAATTAAATCTCTTGCCAGATAAGGATTGAGTCGATTTATGCCCCCCTATCGAACCATAACAAGTCCCGAAGAGCCAAAAAGAGATTCCCCAGCTTCAATTTTCTCTTTTAACTCTTGAAGTATTAACTCAGATTGACTCGCTTTGTGGGGGACATTAAGTATCTCTAAAAAGATCGAAGTATCGATCAGACAAATAGCTCCCATCAGGCTACTTCTCCCTGTTTTAATTGCTCTAACCAACTTAGCGCGTTTTGTTGACGTTGTTCTGCTGTGGACTTATCCTTTAAGAACTTATCTAATACTTGTTTAGTCATCAACTGACCAAGAGTTCCCTGCACAATTAATTCGGGGAAACGCTCTAAATCAGCTAATCGGACAATACGACTATCTCCTGCTTGCGGATCTCGGTAACAACAAAGTACATTTCCAATATCACTATCGGGTACTGCATCTAATAACGCCGGGTTATGGGAGGTGATCAGTACCCTCAGTTTTCTTTCTAAGGCGATCTCCCGAATTTGCTTAACTAAATTATCTGCACGACTGGGATGAACACCATTATCGATCTCTTCAATAATTACGAAAGTTCCAGGATTTACACTTAGTAGAGTTGCAGCAATCGCTAAAACTCTCAGAGTACCATCAGACAACAAAGGAGCATCTATCTGATGTTCTTTGTTCCCAAAAGACTCTATTAGTTTCACCATAACATCGTTGCGGTCTGTAATGATAAAGCGAATATCGGTAATATCCTGTTCTGGTAATGAACGAATGAAGTCAAGCAACTTGTTTTTTTGAGTCTCTCCCTGCTGACAAACTGCGTAAAGAACACTAGAAAGGTTAGAGCCATCTTCTTTAATATCATCATCTTTAGCGTAAGCATAATCCCGCATTACTGCTGGACGAGGATCAAGAAAGACGATATTCCTCAAGGTTTCTCGAATTACTTTAGTAACTGCTGGAATAATTTTTTGTGATTTAGTATGACTTTGCTGGAACCGACTGGGAGTTTCCAATTGATAAAAAATGGCTTGTCGGTTAGAGCAAGGTATGTGGGGCTTATTTTTACCTTTGTTAAAATTGTTATACATCACCCTAATTTCATCGGTGTGCGGGTTAGGATCGCTATCAATTTTGTAAAGTGTTAATTCCTGATCTTTATTAGCTTTACTGACACTTTCTCCGATTATAATAAGTTGGTCTGATAATAGCCCAATTTCAATCTCAAAATCAGTCCAACCGTCAGGAGCGTTATCAATGTGTGTTCCCAAGGTAAAATACTGTTTTTCTGCACCGAAAAGATCGATCGCTTGTCCACGAGCAATTGCATTCCCGCTTTGAATGTTGCGTTCAATGTCATCTAACCTACTGCCTTTCGCTAACCACGAAAGTAAGCGAATTGCTTCTAGTGCATTACTTTTTCCTGAGGCATTAGCACCGATTAAAAAGGTTATGGGTGCTAGAGACAAGGTTGCCTCCTGATAGCTTTTGAAATTCCGAAGAGTCAGCGATGTTAACATACTTTTCACCCATTAAATCTTGACTGGTGCAGTTTGAGCATTTGTACTAAAAGTTCCAATACCAGCGCAGCTTATAGACTCTAACAAGTACCGAAAACTAGCACCCATAACCTTGAAAACTCAAACTGTAGGGCAGGGCATATCCGAACAGTATAATCTAGGCTTGGGGAGATAAGGTCGCTGTTTATTGGCATTAGGGCGGAACCCTTACCCTTACTGCAGGTCGCTTCTCAGAAAAAATTGAAAAGACGCTACTGGGTACATTTTCCCCTTGAAAATGGCTGTACCGTTGACTGTATCTAGAGTAGAGCGATTCTGTGGAGTTGGCTTTATAGTGATCGCTAACCTTATGATCACAGATGATGTCATTAATCTCTAGAGTAAGCGATTCCCTCTGTAGCCATGTTTTTGCTGGTTTTCTGCCCCGAAACAAGCTATAATGGTCGAAAGGTCAAATTTGAAAATTTTTGCCGCAAACCCTATCTGCGTAAAGACTTCAGGATTTTGTGTTCAGTAGCTCATTGGTATTATATGGCTTTAACTCAGGCTCTGTAAGACTTTTAGCCATAGCTAGTATTTTTGTACGGGTAAAGTCCAGAGCTAAATGGTTGCCTTTTTTAACTTTTTTATTAGAACTCTTGCAAATTAATTATATGTTATAATGATGGGCTAACTAATTTTCCCCAAAAAATTAGTTAATCAGTACATTTGTCCTGAATGAAAACTTGAAGTTTAACTTTTAACTCAAAACTCTTTAGAGCTGCTTTAATTTGGTTATCAAAACCTCTTTATTTAAGCGGCACAAACTATC
>NZ_JAPZQM010000505.1:0-1250 GCF_027530565.1 Microcystis sp. LE19-10.1B
TTTTTTCCCCTCAAAAAGTGCCAGCCATTGCGGGGATCGGGGGAAAATTCAGGTACTTTTTCCCTGAAAATTAGGTAGTTGACCACCTCAAAACTGGTAAAACCCCACACCCCACACCCCACACCCCACACCCTGCCCCCAGGAAAAGCTTTTTCGGCAAACCCTATCTAATTGTGTGTTGGGTTTTTTTAGGTCAATCCAACCGACAAGAGCGGATATAAAATCTAATATAATCAAGACAGCAGGTCATCCCATAGGTAATTCTCAAATGAATTATAAGATTGACATAGAACAAGAAGAAGATGGACGATATATTGCTGAAATCGTCGAACTTCCGGGAGTTTTAGTCTATGGCAATAGTCAACAGGAAGCTATTGCTAAAGTTCAAGCACTTGCTTTGCGTGTCTTAGCCGATCAACTTGAACAGGGAGAACTTCCAGAAAATCACCTAAATTTATCATTTGTTGCTCTATGAGTCAATGGTCAGCAACGAAAGCCAAACAAGTTTTAAAAGCATTAAAAAGCATAGGTTGGAAAATTAAACGCAGTGGACTGTTTCAGCTAAAATAGGGCAATAGATTTCGGCTTAAAGTCTTAAATTATAGAATTTATAGCATTTTTCTAATACACCAAATTAACTGAAACAATCCAGTAGGGTGTGTTAGCGATAGCGTAACACACCAATTTAATAATAAATTTGCTGCGTGGGGAGCGGATTATTGATTTTGGTTTTTTAACAGAATTGGTAGCCGCAAACACAAACCCTACCAGATTAAGCGATCGCACTCAACTTAATATCAACAGACTTTCTGTTTCACTATCAAAAAATTCAACAATAATTAAAAAATAACCTCTTAAAATTTCGATAATCTTTGCAGTGGGACTATTACCAATACGAAGATAGATAAATTTTGGTGGATGACCATATAATAGACTGCGCTGATGAAAATCGGCATCTTTAGAGACAATTACAAAATCGTTGAATTTGGCAAATTCCCAGATAAGTGCATCATCAGTATTGATCAGTCCTAAAGTCTTGACGTGCTGAGAATTAGAATATAAATCAATTATTTTATCAATAATCCGATCTGACAAATTTTCATCTAATAACTGAACTTCCCCCATACATATATACCACAATAGCTGAAAACCCTTATCCATCAATGGATGCACCCCCTTAACTTATCTTAATGTACCCATGTAATTTGTAACATTTCTTAATGGACAAGAATTCTCTCCATTTGCTAGAA
>NZ_JAPZQM010000426.1:0-7913 GCF_027530565.1 Microcystis sp. LE19-10.1B
TACATGATATCAGCGAGACTTGGAAACTATCTCATCAAATTAGTTCCCCCATAGAACCCCCTTGAGCCATCTGGCACACTTTTCTCTTTTTGTCAAATTTTATGTTAAGAAAGATGTGACTAATGGATAGCCTTATCAAGGGGGGATTAAGGGGGGATCGGCACCCCCCTTATCAAGGGGGGCAGGGGGGATCAGAGGCAAAATCTATCTTCAATTTAATTATAACTACTTACTTACCTACATTATTCTCATTCCGAGATTTCGATCGAATTAAACGATCTTTGCCAACGTTTTTTCCAGTGGCTAGTCGGTTCTAAATCAGAGAGAGCCTGTTCGCTGCGACGACGTTGTATAATCACTTCGGCTGGGTCAGTTAAAGTCGCGTCTCGATAGGGAATAGCGGCTTTAGTTTGCAGATGTTCCCGTTCCTGTGCCGATAGAGATGGGGGTAAGGACAAAAAACTGGCTATTGTCCCTGGCGATCGCCGTCCGACGCTATCGGTGGCTCCAATCTGCAATCCTGCTAATTGTAAAGCCCTTCGCACCGAGGCAGCACAGGAATAGGTGACTAAATAACCCGTCGGACTCAGGCATTTGGCCACTAAAGCTAAAAACTCCACCGTCCACAGTTGCGGACATTTACCCGGGGAAAAGGGATCGAGAAAAATTGCCTCTGCTTGAAAACCCGCCTCAATCACCTTGGTTATCGTCTGTCGCGCATCCCCGATTAACAGTTTAGCGGTGAGATTAGGCAAGTCTAGCCGGTGATTATGGGCAAAATCATTTAAATATTCGGGAATTGGTTGATTCCAACTATTTAAGAGATTCTCTCTAATAGCCGCTAGGGGAACCATTCGATCGCTTTCTAAAGCTAATAATTCTACCCGACAATCCCCCCTAACTTGCCAAATGGCTGCCAACGCAGCGGCGGCATTATACCCTAAGCCGTAACAAATGTCAAGAATTTTCAGATTATTGCTCTGGTCTGCTTTCGCTGCCAGACGACTGGAGAGGATAAATTTTTTCTCAGCCTCTTCCCTTGCCCCGGAGGTAGAATGATAACATTCGCCGAATTCGGTCGAAAAAAAGGTATAAGAACCATCCTCAGTGACTTTTTGCGGGTAAGCTTCGGGGGAGACAAGCATGGTGATGGAGAATGTCTTTGAGGTGAATATCGGTTTCCAGCAGGCAAGCATGACCACTATTGGGCAGAATCGTTAATTTTGCGGCGGGTAACTGCTGAATTAGGCGTTTAGCTTCCGCTACCGATGGTAACAGTCGGTCGCCTTGACTGGCTATCACTAACACCTCCAATTGCAGATCTTTTAACTCGCTGGCACTAACCTGAAACCGTTGTAACTGGGATAAACGCCAGCTAATCGTCTTCGGTGGGACGTATTGCATGGCTTTGAGGAGAGAGCGGCGATCTTCCCGGGATATTCGACCGAGAGCGGCGAGAAAGGGTAAAATAGTTAGTGCCGAGCTGCCGTGGATGAAATCGGGCATTATCTGGGTGATACCGATTCCCAAGCTTAAAAGAGGTCTTTGATTAAAAGAAGAAGCGGGGTTAATTAAAATCAGTTTTTTAATTAATTTTGCTGATTTTGTCGCTATTTTCAAGGCTAAACAGCCACCAAAAGACTCACCGCAGAGATAGACTTTTCTCGATTGTCCCTTTAATTCCTGGGCCAATAAAGCAATCACGCAATCGCTTAATTCCTCCCAATCACCGAGATATTGCGGGGAAATCGCCAAACAACGCAGATCGAAGTAAGGAGCAAGGTTTTTAATCTGACGATGGTAGAGTTGGCCGCTGCCATCCATTCCGGGTAAAAATACAAACAGGGGATAATCGGGACGGGGATGACGGGGAATAATCCAACTGACAGGTTGTTCCATTGTGCAACAAGCGCGATCGATGTTAAAAAAGTTTTTTCTGGTTATCTATTTTAAGGATAATTAATATTAGAGAGATTGGCCAATTTTAAGAGTAGTATTAACCCCCAACCTATGGATGGTTTCTCCCTGCTCCCCAATCCCTGATAACTGATAACTGATAACTGGATTAACTGAGCTAAATTTTTAGGCCGCTGCTAAATTAGCAGCCACGAAATCCCAATTAACCAACTTGGTTAAAAAGTCGCTGATGTAATCGGGACGACGATTTTGGTAGTCGAGATAATAAGCGTGTTCCCACACATCCATAGTTAAGAGGGGAACCTGTCCGGCGGTTAAAGGATTGTCAGCGTTGCCGGTTTTGGTAACTTTGAGAGTACCGTTATCGAGAACCAACCAAGCCCAACCGCTACCGAATTGAGTAGCGCCCGCAGTTTTGAAAGCTTCGACAAATTTCTCGAAACTACCGAAATCTGCGTTAATTTTATCGGCTAAAGCACCGGTAGGCGCACCGCCACCACCCGGTTTCATGCAGTCCCAATAAAAACTATGATTCCATGCTTGGGCGGCATTGTTGAAAACCCCAGCTTTAGAGGCATCACCAGCAACCTTAACGATAACTTCTTCTAAAGAGAGAGCATCGAGTTCCGTATCTTTGACCAAACCGTTATAGTTATTGACATAAGCGGCGTGGTGCTTGTCGTGGTGGAATTCTAGGGTACTTTTGGTGATACAAGGCTCTAAGGCAGTGTAATCGTAGGGTAAAGGGGGAAGTGTGTAAGCCATGTGTTCTCTGTATCCTCTCTTGAGAGCTTGTTTAAGGTAGTGTTGTTAACCTTTTGTCAGTATTCAGCTTAACCAAGACGAATACCTTTGCAATAAAACTTTACACCCTCAATCATAGCACCGAAGGAGACTTGATCAGTGATCACTGATCGATCAGCTTTTTTCTCCCATCTCCCTTCTCCCCCATCACCTCAACTCCCATCGACCATCTCCTAAATCCTGAGAAGATCACCAAACAATGTTAAAATAATTCCCGTACTGTAGGCGCTTGCAGATTCTTGTGGGCGTGGCAGGGCAGGCGAAAAACGATTCCGTTCGGAATTAGACCAAAAAAGCTCCACTGGAAACAGCAGTAGATTTTATCTCACTGGGTTGACCGGTTGGCACTTCGTCAAATTACGGATCAATACAAAATTATCATTTACAGATCTTTCTTGGTAACTTATGGCACAGCGTACACGCTTAGGTGAAATCCTTCGTCCCCTCAACTCGGAATATGGTAAAGTTTCTCCCGGTTGGGGAACTACCTTGCTGATGGGAGTTTTTATGGCTCTGTTTTTAGTCTTTTTGCTGATTATTTTACAGATCTACAACTCCTCCCTAATTTTAGAAGGATTTAATGTAGATTGGGGTCAGTAAGCAGATTCCAACAATCTCGTCGCCATTTTTGGCGGCAGAATTATCCCGCGGACTTTGGCAGGTGGGTTATTGCCCACCGCGAGTTTTTTATTAGGAGCAAAAACATGAATATTTTTGGGATTGGATTGCCGGAAATGGGGTTAATTCTCTTGATTGCCCTGCTAGTTTTCGGACCGAAAAAATTACCAGAAATCGGTCGCAGTTTAGGCAAAACGATTCGAGGATTTCAAGAAGCATCCAAGGAATTTGAAAGTGAATTTAAGCGAGAGGCCGAGCAGATTGAAGACTCGGTAAAAATCAAAGCTGAATTAGAAGAAAGTCAATCTCCTAGGGATCAAACTCGTTCCAGTTAAGAACTGTGTAGAGATGTAGAGTAGGTCAAATTCGAGACTATCCGCTAGATTAACATCGGGAATGACCAGAGCCGGATTAAATTGGCAGTTTTACCATAGACCTCTTGTAAAAATCAAAAATTGTTGTTAGGGTCAGGAGTCAGGAGCCGGTCGTCAGGAGACTCCGAGACAGGAGATTATTTTATTTATTCTTCCCACTTCCCCACTTCCCCACACCCCACTTCCCCACACCCCACACCCCACACCCCACACCCCACACCCCACACCCCACACCCTACCCCCACGAAAAACTTTTTCAGCAGACCCTAAGTCGGCAGAATATACCGTCAGTTTGAGAATTCCCAGAAGGCAACAAAAAAATGACTATTTCCTTGCTATAAGTATTGTAGATGTCAAGAGTGGTAAATGAATGTCTATAGTGGTATCCCCCGAACAAGTCCATCAAATCGTCAACAACCTCCATCACGATCCCTTTGAGGTTTTGGGGGCCCATCCCCTAGAAGAAGAAGGAAAAGTCAATAAATGGGTTGTTAGAGCCTATTTACCGAAAACCACGGCCGCTTGGGTTATTTTACCGTCCCAAAGACAAGAATATCCCATGACGACCGCTTATCACCCCCATTTTTTCGAGTGCGTCATCGATATCGGTGAACTGAACAATTATCAATTACGCATCCACGAGGGAGAACAGGAACGGGTAATCTATGATTCCTATGCCTTCCGTTCTGCCAAACTCAGCGATTTTGATTTACATCTGTTTGGGGAGGGCAACCATCATCGCATTTATGAAAAATTAGGGGCGCATTTAGCCGAAATCGAGGGTATTAAAGGGGTTTATTTTGCCGTTTGGGCCCCTAATGCTCGCAACGTCTCGATTATTGGTGATTTCAATAACTGGGATGGTCGTGATCACCAAATGCGGAAACGTAATAATATGGTCTGGGAATTGTTTATCCCGGAAATCGGTGTTGGCACTAAATATAAATACGAGATCAAAAATTGGGAAGGTCATATTTACGAAAAATCTGATCCCTACGGTTTTGCCCAAGAAGTACGCCCGAAAACTGCCTCGATCGTGGCCAATTTAGATAGCTATACTTGGGATGATAGCGATTGGATGGAAAAACGCCGCCATAGCGATCCTTTAACTCAACCGGTTTCCGTTTACGAATTACACCTCGGTTCTTGGCTGCACGCTTCTAGTGCCGAACCCCCCCGTTTACTTTCCGGGTCTGGGGAAGCGGTTCCCGTGTCGGAATGGAACACTGGGGCGCGCTTTTTGAGTTACTACGAGTTAGCCCAAAAACTAATTCCCTACGTTAAAGAATTAGGTTACACCCATATCGAATTATTACCGATCGCCGAGCATCCTTTTGATGGTTCTTGGGGTTATCAAGTGACGGGTTATTTTGCCCCCACCAGTCGCTACGGCAATCCTGAAGATTTCATGTATTTTGTCGATCAATGTCACCAAAATGGCCTTGGTGTGCTAGTGGATTGGGTCCCCGGTCACTTCCCCAAAGATGGCCACGGGTTAGCTTTCTTTGATGGTACTCATCTTTACGAACACGGCGACCCGCGCAAAGGGGAACACAAGGAATGGGGAACCTTAATTTTTAACTACGGTCGCAACGAAGTCAGAAATTTCCTGGTGGCTAATGCCCTATTTTGGTTCGATAAGTACCATATTGACGGCATTCGCGTGGATGCGGTGGCTTCTATGCTCTATCTCGATTATTGTCGTAAAGATGGGGAATGGGTGGCTAACGAGTACGGTGGCCGGGAAAATTTAGAGGCTGCGGAATTCCTGCGTCAAGTCAATCATGTAATTTTTAGCTATTTCCCCGGAATTCTCTCTATTGCCGAAGAATCCACCGCTTGGCCGATGGTGTCCTGGCCCACCTATATGGGCGGTTTAGGCTTTAATTTGAAGTGGAATATGGGCTGGATGCACGATATGCTCGATTATTTCGGCATGGATCCTTGGTTCCGTCAATTCCATCAAAATAATGTCACTTTTAGTATGTGGTATAACCACAGCGAGAATTATATGCTGGCTTTGTCCCACGATGAAGTGGTTCACGGCAAAAGTAATATGATTGGCAAAATGCCGGGGGATGAGTGGCAAAAATTCGCCAATGTCCGGGCATTATTTAGTTATATGTTTACCCACCCCGGCAAGAAAACCATGTTTATGAGCATGGAATTTGGCCAGTGGAGTGAGTGGAATGTTTGGGGTGATTTGGAGTGGGGTCTTTTGCAGTACGAACCCCATCAACAGCTAAAACGCTTTTTTACTGATTTGAACGCCACCTATAAGAGTGAACCTGCTTTATATACCCAGGATTTTGGTCAGGATGGCTTTGAGTGGATCGACTGTAGTGATAATAGTCATAGCGTCGTTTCTTTCCTGCGCTGGAGCAAAAATTGGCAGGAGTTTCTGGTGGTGGTCTGTAATTTTACTCCCCAACCCCACAGCCATTATCGCGTTGGTGTACCCCATCCCGGTTTTTATCAGGAAATCTTTAACAGCGATGCGGGTAAATATGGCGGTAGTAATATGGGCAACCTTGGCGGTAAATGGTCGGAGGAATGGTCCTATCATAGCCGTCCCTACTCGATTGATCTTTGTTTACCACCTTTAGGGGTTTTAGTTCTCAAAATCAGTCCTCATACTTCTGGGGAATAGGTAAGCTTTTTTCAGTGATCAGTAAACAGTAAACAGTGAACTGAAAACTAACATCTGATAACTGATAACTGATAACTGATAACTGATAACTGACTAACCCCTAACAAAAAAATTTAGAGGCCATCTTGCGGAAAGTGGCCTCTTTTTTGGCTTAATTTTGCGAAAACGATTAAGTTGTTAGATTAGCGAGCAGTGTTTGCACCCATTCTTGAGCGAGTTCTTCCACGCTGCCATTACTGTCGAGATGGCTAATACTAAATCCGTTGAGTAACGCACAGAAAACGGGTTTCTCGGAGAAACCCGTTTTCTACTCATGTAATAGGCAAAAGGATCAATAGATAATCAGTCTTTAATAACAGGATTTAGTCTGAACAGGTACAGACAAGAAAGTGCAGAAAGTGGGCATTTTCCTCCGTCGAGCATCAAAATCAAAAACAAGCAAAAGTATATGTATATTTAGTGACTAAATAAGACAGATTTGCCCTAGATGCAGACCGGGCAAAAGACGGTCAAAAACTAACCCATCAGGATCACCGTATCGATGACGTGGATCACACCATTATCTGCCTCGATATTACCCGCAACCACCGTGGCATTTTTCACCTCAAAACCTTCGCTACAATCGACGGGAATCGGTGAACCCTCTAGAGAAGTCACTACGGCCAATTTTGCCAAATCTTCCTGCATATATTTGCCCGCAACGACGTGATAGGTGAGAATTCTGGTTAATTGGGGGATATTCTGCACTAGGGTTGTAATCGTCCCAGGGGGCAATTTCGCAAAAGCTTCGTCGGTGGGGGCAAAAACCGTGAAGGGGCCGGGACTTTTCAGGGCATCCACAAGATTAGCCGCTTGTACCGCCGTTACTAGAGTTTTAAAATTATCGGCACTGACCGCAATATCGACAATATCTGCCATAAACTTGACTCGATCCCTTAAAAAAATTATCTATTTCAGATTTTAAACTTAATCTTGTCCCAAAGATCGTTCTAGGGATGGGGTGTGGGGTGTAGGGTGTA
The DNA here is from genome assembly GCF_027530565.1 of Microcystis sp. LE19-10.1B. Classification (NCBI taxonomy): domain Bacteria; kingdom Bacillati; phylum Cyanobacteriota; class Cyanophyceae; order Chroococcales; family Microcystaceae; genus Microcystis; species Microcystis sp. LE19-10.1B. The sequence continues at coordinate 7,383 of NZ_JAPZQM010000426.1, forward strand.
GGGTGTGGGGTGTGGGGTGTGGGGTGTGGGGAGAATCAATAAAAATAATCTCCTGACTCCTGTCTCCTGTCTCCCGATTTCTAACCCCATGTTGGACAAAGATAAGCAAAAATTATCCATTGACTCCAAAAACTTGAGAATATTTAAATTAACATTCCGCAATATTTACAAATTCTTAAGAATTAATTGAGAAAGATTTTTATTTAACAACGATGTTATGAAGGTTACAGCGATTTGATAGAATTTCACAATAGGTTATTCTTTGCTTTTTTGAGCAGCAATGGTTGAAACCCTTGCCACATCTACAAGGCAATCCTAATTAAGACGGGTAAATTAGTCAATTTCACGCATAACGATGATCTTTTTTTTGTGTAGTTTTATTGCAAAAAAACAGCAATTCCAAATTCAAACGGTAGTGTAGGATACAGAATTGATTTCGCTTCTGTCCCTCAAAATAGAGTGAACGAGTTGCCCATTGGGTTTTGCAGGAATGGAAGTCCAAGATTTGAGTTTTATAGGGATGCTGAGCTA
>NZ_JAPZQM010000344.1:0-1713 GCF_027530565.1 Microcystis sp. LE19-10.1B
TTGAGGGGGTCAATTACCTAATTTTCAGGGAAAAAGTAGCTGAATTTCCCCCTGATCACTCCCATATCTGGTACTTTTGGATTTCAAAAAAGGCTAAAAGTCTTATCCAGCAAGGTTTTTAGATTTATTCAGCAGACCCTACTTAGCTTAACCAATTAGGTTTTAGATTCAATCCTTGTTATCAGTTCACTCTTTACTGTTCACTGTTCACTGGAAATGGCTGACAGCCTTTTTAATTGGGCATTTCAGTTAAACGAGCATTTTGATAATAATGGCTGAGAATGCGATCATAAGTCACCCCTTGGTCAGCGAGGGAAAAAGCACCCCATTGACTTAAACCGATCCCATGACCGAAACCGCGACCATTGATGGCAAAAGTACCGTTATTAGCTGAAATCGTGAATAGGGTACTACGCAGCTCGAGTATTCGCCGTAATTGGGTATCAGAGATTAATTTAGAGCCTTGATCGCCCACTATACGCATTCTAATCACCCGTCCGTGGGGAGTGATCCTTTCGGGAGATAGCGATCGCACGCGACCGACACCACCGATTAAACGGCCTAATTCCCTGGCACTAAAGTTTTTTGACCATTGAAATACCGGGGCGACTTGATCGTAATCGACGACACCGCGCAGGTAGGGTAAGGGGGAATTCCAAACATCTTCGACATTTTCCGTATGACCCCCGGAGGAGGAGTGAAACACCGCTAGAATCGGTTTGCCGTTGAAACTCATAATTTGTCCGGCGGTGGCATTAACTGCCTCATGGGTGCTAGTAAACTCGCTTTCTAGACCCTTATAAACTTGGGTGCGGGTGGTAGTATCGAGATCGTAGATGCGATTACCAGAAGTATTCATTTGGTAGAGAGCATAGGTGCGCGCCGCCACAGATTGGGCTTTTAAGGCCTCTTGCGGCCAGGAGGGAATCGCCTCCGCACCGACGACACTATAGAGATATTCCTCTAAATCGACTAAATTTAGGGCTGTCACCCCAGAACCCTGCCGAATGATCCTTGTTCGTCCTCGATACCAGCGATCATTAATCCAGACGTAACCATCATTCTCCGGTTCGATGATCAATTGACTGGCCTGCCAATCGGCCAAACCCACCGCTTTTCCTCTGGGATTAGCATTGAGGGCATTCATGGCGGTCAATTCTCCTAGGACTCTGCCAGCCCCATCTTTCACCACAGCATCGGTGGAACTGCCCACGGAGACGGCGCTAACACCTTTACTGATGGCAATGCGTAACTCCACAGCAGCTTGGACTGGAGCGATAATCAAAGCCCAAAAAACTAGGACGAGCCAACTATGGGCAGGCAGGCGCTGCAGGTAACTGCCCAGCAGCCTTGCTGTGTGTTTATTGGTCATGGGGATCGGACTCCTCACACAATCGATCGATAATCAATTTTACCCGGACTGGGATTTTTTTGCTACTCCTGTTCGGAAAAATTTTTCCTCCGTCACTTTTTCCCGATTGTCTGACAATTTTTCTGTCCTCTGACCCCTGAATCGGCAAATTGCCTTATTTTGTCCGATTAATCGGGATTTATTCGGGTTAGTCGATTATTCTAATTAGGGGCTGCTGAAAAAGTTTTTCGTGGGGGCAGGGTGTGGGGTGTGGGGTGTGGGGTGTGGGGTTTTACCCATTTTCAGGTGGTCAATTACCTAATTTTCAGGGAAAAAATCCCTAAATTTTCCCCCCAATCACT
>NZ_JAPZQM010000459.1:0-1312 GCF_027530565.1 Microcystis sp. LE19-10.1B
ATTAGTTATTTCGAGCGAAGGACAACGAATGGGGTGGTCGAGGGAATCAACAATAAACTTAAACTAATAAAACGGAGAGGCTATGGCTTGAGAAACTTTCGGAATTTTTGGGTTAGAAGTATGTTATCTTGGCATCTTGTATGTTGATTTAGCATAAAGGGTAACGAAGAGCCTATATATTTTTACATTCCCCAAGATGTTTTGACGAAAAAGCTTCATAGAAACTACTATTGAGAACATTTTCAATAATTGATTTTTTCTGAGAAAAAAATTACAATTCTTCACCTTGAGAAAAATCAATCATTGTAGCTATAGTCCCTACTAGCAATGGGTTTTAAGCAAAATATCAGTAAAAATTATCAATTGAATGTTAAGAAGTGCGGAAAGTGGGATAAATTTTCTTTTACCTGTTAGCTGCGGTGAAAAAATGGGAATACTAAGGGATGTAGTGGGTTGTACAGTCTTTACTGGCTCTATTCCATGTCATCAGCAAACGAGAAACTTCAGACCAAGCTGCCTTCCTTTGCCCAAAAGTTAGTGCAATCGGGTTATGTCACTATCCCGCAACTACAAAAGGCAATGATCGAGAAGCAGAAAAGTCATCTGCCTCTACGGGCAATTTTACCCCTGATCACCGGCCGTCCTTTACCCAAAGAGGCACTGGCATACTACCGACTCGAACAACTGTCAAAATTAAAAGCCAAGTATGGGGTAGAATATCTTGACCCTGAAAGTGAGACGATCGACTGGAGAGAAATCGAGAATCTGTTTCGCACAGTCCTTCCCTTTGAAATTTGCCGTCGTTATAAGATCCTGCCCCTACAAAAACAGCAATCCGCTGCCAATGTCCTTCACCTAGCCATGGTGGATCCCGCTAATCAGGAAATTCTCGATGATTTACGTCGTATCCTCCGGGATCAAGAATTGCAGTTTGAACGTCGTGTCATCGATCGGGCAGATTACCAGAAATTGGTCGAAATCTATCGTTATCGCCAAGAAAAAGCCCTATCTTGCCGTTTTCTTCCCCAAGAACAAGAGCTAGAGACCATAGTTGACATAACCGGCCTTTTTGAAGATGGCCAATCTCTCCCCCATCTCAACTGCAAATTAGCCGACGAGGATCTCGGGCTGATTCAAGAGGCGAATCAAGGGACGATCGTCAGTGTCGTTAATAAGACCTCTTGCATAAATCCGAAAACAAACGATAGAAACAATAATGGGAGGGACTTTCAGTTAATTATTTATTAGTAGTTGATAATCTTCAAAAATGTTGCTGTACAAGGATCGACTTAAGACTTTTGCAAGAGGTCTA
>NZ_JAPZQM010000469.1:0-1493 GCF_027530565.1 Microcystis sp. LE19-10.1B
AACCCTTATATAGAAAAGCATTTAGCGATTTTTGTCAATTGTTTTTGCTCTAGAGCGAACTAATCAATTAAGTCTCTTGCCAGATAAGGATTTAGTCGATTTATGCCCCCCTATCGAACCATACCAAGTAACGAAGAACCCCGATTCTTAATGTGTAAAATGTGTAAGAGGAAGAGACGCAAAAAATAAACCCCCTCAACTGACTAAATGAAGGGGGTTATGATATTATTCCAATAGGAAGGGATAGATAGGGTTATAGCCATGAGTATTGATATCTCCGATGAAATTCTCAGTGCAACACGCATGACTGAAGCTGAGATGAGGCAGGAAATTGCGGTCATGCTCTTTCAAAAAGAGAAGCTCACCCTTGCTCAAGCGAGTCGATTTGCAGGAATGAATCGTATTGCTTTTCAACACCTACTTGCAAGTCGTCAAATTCCGGTACACTACGATGTCGAAGATTTTGAACAGGATATTAAGAACTTGCGGGAGATGGGCAGATTGTGATCGTTGTCAGTGATACATCCCCTATCAACAATCTTGCCGCCATTAATCAACTTCATCTGCTACAACAACTTTACGAAATAGTTTTTATTCCCGAAGCAGTTTATCGAGAATTAACTGAGCCTGATTTTCCGGTAGCAGGTTCAATAGAAGTCCAAACCTTAGATTGGATTCAAACTCGAACGGTAACTAACCGCACAGTGATTGAAGCTCTTGAGTCGTGAACTAGATAAGGGAGAAGCTGAGGCTATTGCTTTGGCACTTGAGTTGGGAGCGGATCAAGTTTTGATTGATGAGCGTCGTGGTCGTAGGATTGCTGCTAGACTTAATCTTCGATACACAGGAATTCTGGGCATTTTGGTTGAGGCGAAGAATCGAGGGTTAATCTCTGAGGTGAAACCCTTGCTAGACGCTTTGATTGATCGAGCAGGATTTTGGGTTGCTGCAGCTTTATACAGCAGTGTTTTACAGATTGTTGATGAAGAAAAAAATAAACCCACTCAAGATTGAATGAAGGGGTATTTATGGTATTTTTAGAGGCAATTTAGCCTACTTTTGTGGTTTCTTTTTCGGTGGATTGGCAGGATTTTAGTTGGCCATTGATAACAATGCCTCTTCTATTGGCTTTGGTAACTCAATAGCATGAAACCGATTCACAGAAAAAGCGTAATCTTCACCACTTTCATCAATAACCCGAATTAGACTGTTTATTTCTGCTGTCTCATCAGGGATAACGCGGTATATTTTGCCAACTTCTAGTGAAGCTTCGTAGCCTTCATTATTGAGACAAACTGCGAACTTATTTGTTGGAGATGACTCTATTTTCATGGTCAATCTAGAAACGGTAGCTTGAGCTTAAATTCTTTTTTGCCGATGCCATGAGCTTCCTACCAATGGACTTCAGCTAACCTTACTATACCATTGGCAAGCTGAACTTGGGCTATGCCCTTTAATTTTCTCCATTTACCTTTGCCATACTGTTTTTGCAA
>NZ_JAPZQM010000031.1:0-5963 GCF_027530565.1 Microcystis sp. LE19-10.1B
TCAAAAACCTTGCATTATCCTTCTTGTAGTACATCGCTTGGTACAAAAAACAAGGGCAACAAAGCCTAAAACGACCGACTCCTGACGACCGGCTACTGACTCCTACCCCCAGGAAAAACTTTTTCAGCAGACCCTAATTAATTGTGCTTAGATACTTATCAAAATTAGCAAGAGGTTTAATGAAACCTCTTGCATAATTAATTTTTGAGGGTTCAAAAACGGTAAAAATAAGGATTAAATTGCATAAAATCCTTAAATAGACCATTTAATTGATTATTATTCATTCTTAATTCTCCTGACTACTGACTCCTGACCCCTGACTCCTAACCCTAACAACAATTTTTGATTTTTACAAGAGGTCTATTGATGAATCGAACCATCGGGGAGAATTGTTCCCGTTAAAATTGCTCCAGTTAATTTCACCATAATACGCTTACCGAAGCCAATTTTTGCCCCGCGTAAATCCGCTGCCGACAGATCCGCCCCACTTAAATCCGCTCCGATGAGATTGGCTTCCTGTAAATTTGCGCCTTTAAGGTTAGCTTCGAGGAGATTGGCGCGAAAAAGATTAGCTTTGTGCAGATTAGCCTTTTCTAGGTTAACTTTGTGCAGGAAGCTATCGCTTAAGTCCGCATGGCTTAAATCTGCCCCGATGAGACTGCAACTAGAGAGATCTTTTTCTTTCAGGTTGGCTCCCTGTAAATCGGCTCCGTTTAAATCCCGATAGTGAGGGCGCCAGGCGGCATGATTGTGGACCTGATGGTTATTCTGGGAGTGGCTGTGTTGACTGTGGGTTTGTTGACTATGGGTTTTATGACTGTGGGTTTGGGAATTTTGGCCCGGTTGGCTAGGGTGAGGCTGATAGGGGGAAGCAGTTTTATAGGCGTGGGCGGGCTGTTTTTCAGTTTTAGGGGGGGAATTGGAGCGTTTAGGAGAATTTTGATGAATTTGCCGCAATTGTTCCCTAGCTTGGTTAATTTCTTGCAGTTTAGCGGTGGCTTTTTCCAAAAGACGCTGATTATCTTTGGGAATGCGATCGGGATGCCAAATAAACACCAAATCTTTGTAGGCCTGATTGATCTCGTCGAGAGATGCCCCATGATCTAACCCTAAAACTTTATAGTATCGCTCCAATTCTTTCATTATCGAAGTCCTAATACAAGGATAAAAGCATTAACGGCCACAATTTCTCTGAGTCTTGTCGGATTTTCTAGGAGAGGATTTCTTTTAGGATAATTTGACTCTGGGAGAGTTGCCATAAAATTTGAGAAAATGTCTGGTAATTAAAAAAATCTCGTTTTTCTATCCTGTTTTGATGCGTAAATGTATAGCACATAACAGCAAAATTAGCAAATTTTTGATACAGAACTTGATTTGTGCTGTTAGGGAAGTGGGGAAGTGGGGAAGTGGGGAAGTGGGGAAGTGGGGAAGTGGGGAAGTAGGGAAGTGGGGAACTGGGGAAATTGAACTAAAACCCCAAAACCCCAAGACTCCAAAACCCCAAGACCTAAAACCTATCTCCTGCCGACCGCCTCCCGACTGCTGTATGATAAAACTTGTCCCGATAGGATAAATCAAGGTCGTGAAATTTGGTCAGTGGTTGGGGTTTATCTGTTTAATAATGGCTCTCTATGTATTGTGGCAGATTCGACAGCTGTTATTATTGATTTTTATGGCGATCGTGTTTACCGTAGCCTTAAATAGATGTGTTAAAGGATTGCAGAGATTGGGGATTAAAAGGGGTTTGGCTATTTTAATCACCCTGCTGACGAGTCTAGGAATTGTGATTGTATTTTTTATAATTATTGTTCCCCCCTTTATCGAACAGTTTCAAAAATTAATTGAACTTTTACCGCAAGCTTGGGATTTAGTCCGCAATAACTCGATTCAATGGCGACAACAATTTCAATTTGATTGGTTGCCACCCTTGCCTAATTTAACTGATTTAGTCCAGCAGTTACAACCTTTAGGAACCTTTGTTTTTAGTAACTTTTTTACCTTCTTTTCTAACTCAGTTGCGGCAATTTTACAATTATTATTCGTGCTGGTGTTAGCAATGATGATGTTAGCCAACCCCCAACCCTATCGACAAGCTTTCTTAAAATTATTTCCTAACTTCTATCGTCGTCGCGCTGAGGAAATTCTTACCCTATCGGAAGCGGGTTTAGGTAATTGGTTGTTGGGAATTGCCATTAGTTCAACTATGGTAGGATTATTCAGTGGGTTCGGTCTTTTTGTTTTACAAATCAATCTAGTTCTCGTTCATGCTATCCTAGCAGGATTGCTCAATTTTATCCCTAATATCGGACCGACTGCTAGTGTGATTTTTCCCATTCTAATTGCTGTTATCGATGCACCTTGGAAAATTGTCGCTATTCTGATTCTCTATTTTATTATCCAAAATGTCGAAAGTTATTGGCTGACACCCACTGTCATGGCTAAACAGGTATCTTTACTACCGGCAATTACCCTAATTGCTCAAATTTTCTTTGCTCAAATGTTTGGCATCTTAGGTTTATTATTGGCTTTACCTTTGACAGTGGTAGTAAAGACATGGTTAGATGAATTATTATTCAAAGACATTTTAGATAAATGGGATCACGGTCATAACAAATCTTAAATAATCTCGGCAAAAGTCATGAAATTAATCATTCTTACTCTCGTTATTTTATCTAATTTTTTTGCTCCCCTCCCAGCTAAGTCTGAAACGGTTCTAGAAAAAATTAAACGCACGGGATTATTAGAAGTAGCTATGAGAGAAGATGCGATTCCCTTTGGCTATCGGGATAGTAATAATAATTTGCAGGGATTATGCTTAGATTTTATCCAATTGCTTAGAGAAGAACTCAAGCACAAATTAAACCTCCAGATCATCAGTGTCAAAATTTATAAATCCACTTTATTTAATCGCTTCCAGTTATTGGAAAATAAAACCGTTGATTTCGAGTGTGGTCCTAATAGTATCAGAAAAAATATACCTGATGGTGTCAGTTTTTCTCGTCCTTTTTTTGTCACAGGAACTCAGTTTTTAGTTCGGAGTGATAATCAGAAGAATTTTAATTTTTCTTCGTCCTTAGAAGGTATAAGTATTGGAGTTTTAAGAGATACCACCACTCAAGAATTATTAAGACAAAAATATCCTCTTGCTACCTATCAGGAATTTCAAGGAGTGACGGGAAGACTGCGAGGTATCCAAAGTTTAAGAAGGAATAGAATAGATGCTTTTGCTAGTGATGGGATTCTGCTAATTGGAGAAGCTGTCATTCTCGGTTTATCCTTAGAACAAGATTATCAACTTATCCCGCGCAATCCTTTAAATTGTGATTATTATGGTTTTATTCTTCCCGCTAATGATCCCCAATGGCAAGAGTTTATTAATGGGGTTATCGTCACCAGTGAGAACAGAAATATTTTTAAAGCATGGTTTACTGAAGTTGCTGCCTATTTTAGAGATACCTGGCAATATTGTCGTAATAATCCCGAAAAATCCCAGTAAAACTTAACGATTATGCACAAAAAAAATGATTTATTTTGGTTGATTGGTTGCGCTACAATAATCCTGTTTATTTGCAGTGCTGTCAGACATATTTTATTTCAATCTAATGCTCTCGATCTTGGTTGGTTTGATCAGGGAGTTTACCTAATTTCTCAAGGTAAACCACCGATTATATCTTTTGTTGATTACCATATTTTAGGCGATCATATCGCTTTTATTCTCTATCCTATAGCCTTACTTTATAAAATTTATCCTAGCGTTTATTGGCTGCTTTTCTTACAAGCTTTTTCCCTTTCCCTTGCCGTTTTTCCCCTCTGGCAATTGGCAATACAAGCGGGATTAAAAGAAAAACAAGCCTATACATTAGCCTTAGTTTATCTGCTCTATCCCCTGATTTTTAATGTTAATCTCTTTGATTTTCATCCTGAAGTTATCGCAGTTCCAGCCATTTTTTGGACAATTTTGGCCGCAAGATTAAATAATCTCTGGGGATTTTTTCTAGGAATCATTATTATTCTCGGTTGTAAAGCAATTCTCTCTTTAACATTGTTGGGAATGGGTATCTGGTTACTTCTTTGGGAAAAGAAAAAAATCCCCGGAATAATTGCCATGATTAGCGGCATTCTTTGGTTTATTATCGCCACGAAATTATTAATCCCTCTCCTGACAGGAAAATCGGCAGTTATTGAAATGGCCGATTCTCGATATAGTTATCTAGGAGATAGTTTACCAGCAATTATCTTTAATCTTTTCCTCAAACCCGATCTTGTCTTGGGAAAAATCTTTACTGGCAATAATCTAGAATACCTAATCCTATTATTTATTCCCTTAGTTTGGGGTTTATCCTGGCGCTATTCTGCCCCAATAATTGCCGCTATTCCCGCACTCGCTTTAAATTTATTAGCAGATCATGCCCCACAAAAAAACTTAACGACTCAATATTCCCTGCCAATTTTGCCCTTTTTATTTCTAGCGGTTATCGCCACTTTAGCCCATAATAGCAGCTGGTTGAAGCAGCCTAAATGGATAATTACTTGGGCAATTATTGCCTTTTTTGCCTTAGCTAAATACGGCTATTTTTGGTCACTGTATTTAAATTCCCTCGATACTTGGTCCGCCACCCAAAAAGCTCTCACCCAAATTACCACCAGTGAGAGTGTCTTGACTACTTCTAGAATTGCCCCCCATCTTACCCATCGAGAAATGATCAAATTAGCGATCGAAGGTTCCCAATCCCTAGATTTAAATCAATTTAATTATATCCTACTCGATCGCCGTCATCCCGGTTGGTCTAGTTCACCAGAACTAATTGATGATCACTTAAATAAACTGAATCAAAATGAGAACTTCCAGTTAATCGTTAATCAGGATGATGTGTTTTTATATCGGGCCTTGACAACCCCTCAAGAAACAAAATAATTTTTCGTTCCACCGATTTTAATAAATTTTCTTTATCGATGGGAAACCAGACAATACCAGCATCGGCACGAAACCAAGTGCGCTGACGTTTGGAAAATTGACGGGTATGGAGGATAATTAGATCGATCGCCTGTTCTAAAGAAATTTCCCCGAGGAGATATTGCTTAATCTCTGCATAACCCAAAGTCTGCAAAAGTGGCAAATCCCAACCGTATTTATCCCCCAAATTCTGCACCTCTGCTACTAATCCCCTGGCGATCATTTGATGAGTACGAACAGTGATCCGCTTGTCTAAACTTTCTGGGGAACAGTCTAAACCAATTTGTAAAATTGGATAAGTGGGGGGATTTTCTCCCTGCTGACTAGAGATAGGTTTTCCTGTTAGATAAAAAACCTCTAAAGCGCGTAAAGTCCTGACCTGATCATGGGGATGAATTTTTTTAGCAGCCTCTTCATCTACCTGCGTCAGAATTTGATAAAGATAGGATTGTCCTAAAGCTTGTAATTGCCGTCTTAAATCCGCTTGAGGAGAAACCCTCGGTATTTTTAAACCTTTGACAATGGACTTGATATAAAGTCCCGTACCACCGACCAAAAACAGGGGAGAATAGTGGAGATTGTTGATTAAATCCTCAGCCTGTTCTTGGTACTGTGCTAGGGTAAAATTATCTTGAGGATCACAAATATCAATTAGATAATGGGAAATCCGCTGACATTCTTCTAAGCTAGGTTTAGCGGTACCAATATTAAATTCTCGATAGATTTGTCGGGAATCGGCACTGAGAATTACTGAATTAAACTTTTCGGCCAATTGTAGGGCTAAACTGGATTTTCCTGTGGCAGTTGCCCCACAAATAACAATTAAAATAGGTAAAGAGGAAGGCTGCATCTCATTTTCGTAAATCTACCAAGTTGGGATTTTTAAGGGGAAACTCTCGGTTAAAATCGGGCCTTACTTGTGATTTTATCACTCAATCCCAGCTTTTGGGGGGTTCTACCCCCCAAACCCCCCGTTGGGGGCGTGGCGCCGCCCCCAAACCCCCCGCGC
>NZ_JAPZQM010000046.1:0-41620 GCF_027530565.1 Microcystis sp. LE19-10.1B
CTTTTAAAATAAAGCTTTTGACCTGTTAAAGTCCGATGTTAGTGCAAGAAAATAGGATTGGGACTTTCAAAAACCTTGCATTATCCTTCTTGTAGTACATCGCTTGGTACAAAAAACAAGGGCAACAAAGCCTGAAACGACCGGCTCCTGACGACCGGCTACTGACTCCTACCCCCAGGAAAAACTTTTTCAGCAGACCCTAGGTAGGCGTTAAAAATTATCAGACACCACCCTTATCAAGGGTAGGGTTGATTCATGAATCAACCCTACCTTGAATCAACCCTACCTTGAATCAACCCTACCTTGAATCAACCCTACCTTATCAAGGGGGGCAGGGAGGATCGAACCTAAAATCCATTTTTAATTTAATTATAACCAGCTACTTATACCTCAAATTCCCCTACTGTAAAGCAATCGCCATCGCTTCTTGGGGAATTTGCCGGTAAATTGGTTTTAAAAATTGTTCTATGGCATCTGATTCGGGGGCAGCGAGGGGAAAATTGCCTAAAATGTCGAGAATGGTTTGATTTTCATTCCCCGGCGTAATCACAACGAGGGAGGGATCTAGCTCCTCATCGTACTGCCAAAAGCGATCGATAGTGCTGTCGGGGGCAGTTTTTTCGACTACTGTGGGGGGTTCACTGACTGCTAAAGGTTGATTATCAGAGGAATAGGAGCGTTTTTCCCGTAAAGCTTCCAGAATTTGGCTTTTGCTTCGGCCGCGCAGTTGCAAAAGCAGGAAGGGATCGACAATAAAACGATCACCCAATTGATAATATACTGCTCCTATATGTTTGCAGGGGTTGGCTTGATCGGGACAGGTGCAACGGGAGCGAATATCGGCCAGGGAAAAGGGAAATAAATTCACCCCACTATCAATAAAAACACGCTCGATATTATCGGGCATTTGTCCGGTGAGCAATTGAGCGGAATAAATGGCTTTTTTGGAGAGAAGCTTAATAATATAATCCCATTCTTCATCACTAAAAGCCGCTAGGGATAAATCCACTATATAAGGCTCTGGTTCACTGCCTTGTACTCTGGCAATAACTTGCGAGTCTTCAAAGTCAATACTTAAAACATTGCCCTCTCTAGCGTACAGTCTAGCTCGTTCCAAGCGTTTTTTAAAGCGATAGGAATCGAGTAGTTCTAGCCATTTTTGTACCCACCAAGCTTGTTCTGTCATTTTTTATTTCGCCAATTCAAAAATGAAACACATCAACCTTAAGAGTTGACAGAGAAAGGCTCATCAGGTATATTCTGATCTTTAACAACAACAAATCAGACCCAAAAACGAAGCCCTCAACATCTTAACATAGAACAAAGAAACTTGCTCTACCAACTTGGTCAAGAGGTAAATTTATCTCAACGGCAAATAGCCGTCTTGCTGGGATGTCATGTCATCTATGAAGCAGAAACCCAAATTGTGAGTTTTGGGAATCGCCGTCCGTTTTACGGCGGTCAGGATGTCAAGAAACCATCTACAAAATTTGGGAGAGGGGATTAAACGAGCATACTAATGGACTGTTAAGACAATTCTTTCCCAAGAAAAGGAATTTTAAAATCCTTAAGCCAGAGGAAATAGAAAGAGCCGTAAACTTGATTAACAATCGTCCTCGATAATGTCTTGACTATCGTACCCCGAATGAGCTATTATGTGATAGCTCAGACAGTGATGAAATTCAGAATTGAATTGGCAAGATGTACACAAAAACGAGGATTTTAGGTATGAGGACAGAACACAAAAATCCACAATTAAATTGTCATAAATTAGCAGAAGTCTTTTTATCAAATCCCTTAATTGAAGATTGCTATTTTATGGTACGAGAGGATGAATTAGTCGCCTATATCGTTTCCTCTGGAGCTTGGAATTCTGAACAATTGTCCTCCGATTTACAGTCTCAGTTACCGGACAATCTTCTACCTAATATCTATGTGCAGATTTCCAGTTTACCCTTAACCGATAGCGGTGATGTCGATGAAACTGCATTAAAGAATATTGAAATTATCGATGATCATCAAGTTCAGAAAACAGAAGAAAAACTACGCTCTTTGTCAGATATTGATCAAGTTGCCGCTGTCATGACTTCCAAAAAAATCAAAATTTTACCCCTACATCTATCGGACTTATTGCCCTTAAAAATAGAGAAAAAAAATGATCATCAAAAATCTGAAACCCCGATTCATCTGGGGATTCACACTTCTAACACTCAAGCTGGAATCAGTCACGGACAGCTTTTAGAAGAATCTGAACTTCAACCGAAAACCTTGGCAGAAATCCTCCAAAAAGCTGCTGAAAATCATTCAAATAAAGGGATTATTTATATTCAATCTAATGGATTGGAAGTTTTTCAGTCTTATCAACAATTATGGGAAGACGCTCAACAAATACAAGCCGGATTACAAAAGCAGGGTTTACAAGCTCAAGATAAAGTGATTCTTCAGCTATCGGAAAACTATGATATTATTTCCGCATTTTGGGGGTGTCTTTTAGGGGGATTTATTCCTGTTATTATTTCAGTGCCACCCAGCTATAAAGATTTTAATAATGAAATTCATAAAATATCTCAAGTTTGGCAGTTGTTAGATGAACCTATTATTATCACAAATCAATCCCGTCAGCAAGAGATAAAATATTTAGAACAATGGTTGCCTAATCAACCCTTAAGCTTGAGTTTTATTGAAGAATTAAAAACTCATTCTCCCCATCAGCCTCCTATTGGTCAACCGGATGATATCGCGTTCTTTAATCTCACATCAGGCAGTACAGGAATACCGAAATGTATCTCATTAACCCATAAAAATGTCATCTCTCGTGCGCGAGGAACAAACATAATTTGTGAACATCAAAACGACGATATTATTCTTAATTGGCTTCCTTTTGATCATATTGGAAGTATTTCAGACTGGAATATTCGCTGTGTCGAGTTAGGATGCCAAATGGTTTATGTTCAAACTGAATATATATTAGGTCGTCCTTTGAATTGGTTAGATTTAATTGATCAATATCGAATTAGCCATAGTTGGGCTCCTAATTTTGCCTATAATTTGATCAATGAAGCTTTAAAAAAAGAACCGGATCAAAATTGGAATTTAGATTGTGTCAAATTCTTTTTAGCAGCGGGTGAAGCCGTTTCTGGTCAAGCAGTTGGAGAATTTATTAACACCCTTCATCTTCAATATAATCTGAAAAAAACGGCGATGCGTCCTGCTTTTGGGATGGCAGAAATGGGTTCAGGGATTACCTATTATCAGCCTACAGAACAACAGCCATTACTCTTTCATACGGTTGATAAATCCTCCTTGAATTCTTCCTTAAAACGAGTCCATCCTGAACATCCCAACGGTGCAACCTTTACGGATTTAGGATTACCCATTCCGGGTATATCGATTAGAATTGTTAATACTGATAATTCCCTATTACCAGAAGAAACCATTGGTCATTTACAAGTTAAAGGAGATGCAGTTTCACCGGGGTATTATAAAAACCCAGAAGCGAATCAAGACGCTTTCTTAAAAGATGGCTGGTTTAAGACAGGAGATTTAGCATTTATTAGTAACGGTCATTTAGTCATTACTGGAAGAAGTAAAGAAACCATTATTATTAATGGAGTGAATTATTATAGCCATGAAATTGAAACTGTAGTGGAAACTATTGAAGAAGTAGAAGTGTCCTACACCGCCGCTTGTGCTGTTTATGATCCTAGGAATAGTACCGATCAATTAGCTTTATTTTTTAGTGTAGAAACCTTTGACCACCAGCATCTAGCGGAACTTCTGAAAAAGATTAGACGAAAAGTAATTAACAGTTTTGGCGTTAATCCTGAATATTTAATCCCCTTAAATAAAACTGAAATTCCTAAAACTTCCATTGGTAAAATTCAGCGATCGCAATTAACAAAACGGTTTGGAAATGGAGAATTTAATTCTATTTTAAAAGAAATAGATATTTTGTTAGAAAATGCTCAAACCCTTCCTGATTGGTTTTACCAGAAAGTTTGGAAACCTCGATCTCCAGTTAACTTAAAACCAGAACTTTCCAAGTATTGTACTTTAATTTTTCTGGATTGCTTGGGTTTAGGAGCATCTTTAGCAGAAAAAATCCAAGGTCAAAACTTACCCTGTATCACGGTTTTAGCAGCGGAAGAATTTTCTCAAATCAGTCAAAATTGCTATACCCTCAGACCCGGGACAGCCAATCATTATCAACAGTTAATGGCATCTTTATCCGAGCAAAAAATTATCCTTGTCAATATTATTCATCTGGGTACTTATCAAGACTATCAGGGAGAAATTTCAACAATTGAACAGTTAGAAAAAGCACAAGAAAAAGGGACTTATGATTTATTATTCCTAGTTCAAGCCTTAGCTAAAACTCATGATTTTAACTCAAAAATTCAATTGCTATTTGTTTCTAGTTATAGTCAATTTGTCATAGAAACCGATGAAATTGCCTATGAAAAATCTCCAGTTTTAGGACTGATCAAAACCCTAGCTCAAGAACTTCCTTGGTTAAATACTCGTCATGTTGATTTACCCCTGGATCAAACCGAAATTAATGTCAGTTATCTGCTGCAAGAACTATCCGTTTTATCCAAGGAAAGAGAAATTGCCTATCGCAACGGGAAACGTTTAATCGCAGGTTTGGAAAAAGTCAATTTACTTCAACACAGCCAACAGGAATTACCCTTTAAATCAGGGGGAATTTATCTGATTACCGGAGGACTAGGAGGGATTGGCAGACAAATTGCTCAGTATTTGCTCAAAAATTATCAAGCTCGTTTACTGTTAATTGGAAAAACACCTTTACCAGAAAAACACCTTTGGAGTGAGTACCTCAAAACCGAAGATCAATTATCCTTAAAAATCAAAAATCTCCAAGCTTTAGAAAACCTTGGGGGAGAAGTAATTTATCAAGCGGTAGATGTGGCTAATTTCCCTCAAGTTAAACAGACTGTAGAACAGGTAAAAAGACAATGGCAAGGAGAACTTAATGGGGTGATTCATCTGGCTGGAATTTACAAAGATTGTTTACTTCTGGACGAAAATCAAGAGGGTTTATCGACAATTCTTCGTCCTAAAGTAATAGGAACTTGGGTTTTACATCAACTCCTCAAAGAATCTCAGGGAGTTTTTATTAGTTTTTCTTCCTTGGCTAGTTTTTTTGGAGGAGCGGCTTTGGGTTCCTATGCGGCGGCTAATAGTTTCCTTGAGTCTTTGAACAGCTATCAAAAATATAAGAATTTGTTCCCCAGTTATTGTTATAGTTGGACAACTTGGCAAGAAACCGGGATTAGCCAAGGTTATCAGATGCAATACATAACCCGATCTCAAGGGTATTATGATATGACAGTACGGCAAGGTTTAGACTCATTTCTAACCAGTTTATATCACAACCAAAGACAATTAATAATCGGTTTAGATGGGAGTAATAGCAAGATTAATCGTTTCACATCTAGGTCTGAAGGATGCCAAAAGTTAACGGCTTATTACACCCGTAAATCTACAGTTCAATCGGTCAATCTACCTAATCATGTTAGTCTAAAAGATCGATTTGGAACGTCCTATAAATGTCCCCTGGTGCTGCGGCAATCCCTCCCTATCAAGGATAATGGAGATATTGATAAGCGGCAATTACTCAAGGAACTCCAAGGCAAAGAAAATAACGAATTGATAGCACCCAGAACGGAAGCTGAACGTCAAGTTGCTAACATTTGGCAAAAGGTGTTAAATTTATCTCAAATTGGAATTCATGACAATTTCTTTGAACTAGGAGGACATTCTTTACTGGCGAGTCAAGTTATTTCTCGTTTACGGGATGTTTTCTCGGTAGAATTGTCTTTGCACAGTTTATTAGAATACCCCACCGTTGCCAGTTTAACTCAAACGATTGAGGTGCTTAATGTAGCCAAAAATAGTCACAGTCTATCCAAAAGTGGTAAAGTTATGACAACAGCCGCAGAAAATTATGAAGAAGGAGAATTATGAAAATAGGTTAACTAAAATTTAAGCTTTTCAGAACCCTTTTGGGAAAAAATGTAAAAAATTGTATCCATCACTAAAATTTATCATCCAGAATATGCTATAAATAGTCTCGGTTTAAAACAGTCTTTTTGTGGAGTATGTAAGCGGTTGCTCCCATAGCAACTGACTTTAACAATAACCACTGACTCCTCGCCATTGATAACCTTTATTTGTGCGATAGTGTTTAGTCTTTGAGGGTATTTAAATTTATGAGAACCGTTGATTATATCTCTAACAGTAGCTCTAGCTTGAGCTACTGAACCCAGCCAAACATCACCCCCCCCATTCCAAAAATACCAGAACATCAATTAGGGAAAAGGATACTATTAATGAAAGTCGCAGAATTTTTATCTTACTTAAATAGTTTAGACATCAAGCTTTGGCTTGAGGAAGAAAAGTTAAAATATCAAGCTCCCCAGGGAGCGATGACACCGGAAATTAAGCAAGAAATCGGCACAAGAAAACCAGAAATTCTCACTTTTTTAAGAAGCGCAACAACACCGTCTAAACCCCTTGAATCGGTTATTGATCCCGTTGCCAGAACTGAAGAGTTACCTCTATCTTTTGCTCAACAGAGAATGTGGTTTCTCTATCAGATGGATCGGCAAAATCCAGCTTATAATGAAGCTCTAACCATCCGTTTAACGGGACGCTTAAACATTGATATTTTAGAGCAAACGATTAATGCTATTATTCAACGGCATGAGAGCTTACGCACAAGCTTTCCAATGGTTGAAGGAAAACCTATTCAAAAAATTGCTCCATCTCTGAAGATTAAATTATTAGTTGTTAATTTAAAAGATATCCCCCAAGAGCAAATTGACAAACAGATTATTGAAGAACTACAAAAACCCTTTGATTTAACCCAATCTCCCCTATTACGATGTACTCTGTTTGATCTGGGATATGAAAATTATATTTTAGTCAACGTTTTCCATCATATTATTATCGATGGTTGGTCAAAGGGCATTTTATTTAAAGAATTATCTAAATTTTATCAAGCACTTTTATCCAATTCAACCGTAGATTTACCCGAATTAGCCATACAATATGCGGATTTTGCGGTATGGCAAAGACAATGGTTACAAGGTGAAATCTTAGAAAATCAGTTAAATTATTGGAAAAAACAATTAACGGGTGCCCCTCCTTTATTAGAACTTCCAACCGATAAACCCCGTCCAGCTACTGCCAATTTTCGAGGTCATAGTATCTCGTTTCAAATTGACTCAGAACTCACAGAAAAACTGAAACTTTTGAGCCAAAAGTCGGGGGTGACTTTATTTATGACATTACTGGCTGCTTTAAACACTTTACTCTTTCGTTATAGTGGTCAAGATGATATTTTAATCGGGACACCCACCGCCAACCGAAACCGACAAGAAATTGAACCTTTGATTGGTTTTTTTGTCAATACTTTAGTGCTGCGGAATTCCCTAGAAGGAAATCCGACTTTTTCGGGATTATTACAGCAAGCTCGCAATGTTGTTTTAGAAGCGTATGCTAATCAAGATGTCCCCTTTGAGCAAGTGGTTGATGGGTTAGAAATCGAACGAAGTTTAAGTTATAATCCCTTATTTCAGGTAATGTTTGCGCTGCAAAATGCCCCTCTCAATGCTTTAAAATTACCCAATTTAAAAGCTCAATATCTAGCCGTCGAAAACCAGAGAATTAAATTTGATCTCAGCTTATTTTTAGAGGAAATAGAGACGGAAAAAGGCTCTTATTTAGAAGGTTTTTGGGAATATGATGGCGACCTATTTACCCCAGAAAGAATTACCCGCATGGTAGGTCATTTCCAAACTTTATTAAAGGGGATTGTAGCCAATCCTCAGCAAACCATCGGGGAATTACCGTTACTGACTGAATCGGAAAAACAGCAATTATTAGTAGAATGGAATCAAACTCAAACGTCTTATCCTGATCATTACTGTATTCATCAGTTATTTGAAGAACAGGTTGTTAAAACACCTGATGCTATAGCGGTCATCGATGGAGAAAAATCTTTGACCTATGAACAGTTAAATCAAAAAGCCAATCAACTCGCTTATTATTTGCAAAACTTAGGCGTTAAAACCGAGGACTTAGTAGGAATCTGTATCGAGCGTTCTGTTTTGATGATCATCGGACTTTTAGGCATTCTTAAAGCGGGTGCAGCTTATATTCCTTTAGATCCGAACTATCCATCAGAACGTCTAGCTTATATGTTAGAAGATTCTGCCGTATCGGTGTTATTAACTCAGGAAAACTTAGTTGACACTTTACCCAACTATTTAGGAACAATATTTTGTTTAGATCAGGATGGGAAAATTCTTGATCATCATCCGCAAGATAATCTCCTCCATCCGATGACATCTGAGAATTTAGCTTATGTCATTTATACTTCTGGTTCCACTGGAAAACCCAAGGGAGTTTTAATTCAACATCAAAGTTTATTAAACCTAGTTTCTTGGCATCAAAACGCCTTTGATATTACAACAATTGATCGAGTCACTCAATTAGCTGGAATTGCCTTTGATGCTTCAGTTTGGGAAATTTGGCCTTATTTAACAGCGGGGGCGTGTCTGGCGATTGTTCCCCCAGATTTGCTAACATCACCGAAACAACTGCAAGAGTGGTTAATTGCCAAAAAAATCACCGTTTCTTTCTTACCCACTCCTCTTGCAGAAACCCTAATTCCCCTAGATTGGTCTCCCAATTGTCTATTAAGATTAATGTTAACTGGAGGAGATAAACTCAATGATTTTCCCCCTACCTCCATTCCCTTTACATTAGTCAACAACTATGGTCCGACTGAAAATACTGTTGTTACAACATCTGTTAAAATAACCCCAGATTTATTAACCGAAAAAGCACCGCCTATTGGTCGTCCCATTAGCAATACTCAGGTCTATATTTTAGATCAATATCAACAACCTGTACCGATTGGAATTCCAGGAGAATTATACATTGGTGGTTCAGGATTAGCTAAAGGATATCTCAACCGTCCAGAGTTAACCGATTCTAAATTTATTGCCAATCCTTTTAGTCAAAAACTCAGTGATCGCCTTTACAAAACCGGTGATTTAGTTCGTTATGGAAACGACGGACAAATTGAATTTGTGGGTCGCATTGATCATCAAGTTAAGATTAGAGGTTTTAGAATTGAATTAGGGGAAATTGAAACCGTTCTCAATCAACATCCCCAAGTTAAAGAAGCGATTATTATTGCCAGAGAAGATCAACCCGGCGTTAAACGTTTATGTGCTTATGTGATTGCCTCTCAAAACTTAACTGTTTCTCAATTGCGTCTATTTTTGCAAGAAAAGTTACCTCAATATATGGTTCCTGCTTTCTTCGTTTTGTTAGACGCTTTTCCCCTAACCGCTAATGGTAAAATTGATCGTTGCGCTCTCCCACAACCTACACTAGAATTAGAGGATGAAGCTGCCCTCAATCTCAGTCCAGGTACAGAAAAAGAACGCATTCTCGCTGCAATTTGGCAAAGGGTTTTAGGACTTAAAAATATTAGTATTAACGATAACTTTTTTGAGTTGGGAGGAGATTCTATCTTAGCCATTCAAATTATTGCTCAAGCTAATCAAGCGGGATTACAAATTACTCCTAAACAATTATTTAGTCATCAAACTATCGCTCAATTAGCCACCGTAGCGGAGCGAGTTTCGGTTAATCAAACCACACAGGATTTAGTCATCGGTCACGTCCCCTTAACTCCGATTCAAAAATGGTTTTTTGAACAAAACTTGCCCGAACGTCATCACTTTAATCAATCTATCTTGTTAGAGGTTCCCAATAATCTACAACCAGATTTATTAAAAAAAACTATTTCTAAATTACTCTATCACCATGATGCTTTGCGGTTACGGTTTGTTCATAAAGGGGAACAATGGCAACAAAATCACAGCGATGATTGCAATAATTTTGCTTTTGAAAAGGTGGATTTATCCCATCTATCTTGCGATGAACAATTAACCAAGATGGCAGAAATTTCCGAGGTTCAACAACGGGTACTCAACTTAGAGGAAGGTCCCTTAATGGCGGTGGTTTTCTTCGCCTTGGGTGAGAGTGGAAAAATGTTAATTGTAATTCATCATTTAGCAGTAGATGGAATTTCTTGGCGGATTATCCTCGAAGATTTCGTCACTATTTACCAGCAATTAGAAAACCAAAAGCCCCTGCAACTTCCTCCTAAAACCAGTTCTTTTAAAACTTGGGCTGAGGAACTGCAAAACTATGCTAAAACCCCAGAATTTTACGCTCAATTCAAGTATTGGCTAAACCGTGAGTTTCCCTCAATTTGTCCTCTTCCTTTAGACCGTCAAGGTGAAGCTCAGTCCAACATTGTTGCCCATGCAAAAACGGTCTCTTTCACCTTAACCGAAGAACAAACCCGCTTACTCTTACAGGAGGTTCCGCAAGCTTATAACACCCAAATTAATGATATTCTATTGACCGCTTTAGTCCAAGCTTTCGGTCATTGGACAGGAAATTATGGACTTTTGCTTGACATGGAGGGTCATGGAAGAGAGAATGTAATTGAATCCGTAAATTTATCTAGAACTGTGGGTTGGTTTACCAGTATTTTTCCCGTCTTTTTGACCTTAGAAAATCTTCACCATCCCGGTGAATGTCTCAAGTCCATTAAAGAGCAATTACGACAAATTCCGAATCGGGGATTTGATTATGGAATTGGATATTATCTGAGTTCAGATTTAACGATTCAATCCCCGTTAAAAAACTATCCAAAAGCTCAAATTAGCTTTAATTATTTAGGTCAATTTACCAGCCATCAAATCGGCGAGATAGGCTGGAAATTATCTCAAGAATCCAGTGGTTCCATTCATAGTCCTTTGGGAAAACGTTCCCATTTAATTGCGATTCATGGAATTGTGGTTGATGGGCAACTTGATATAGAATGGCAATATAGTGAAAATTTTCATCATCAAACAACGATCAAAAATTTAGCTGCTGCCTATCGAGATTCTTTAGAAAGCCTGATTAACCATTGTTTATCGGTAGAAGGAGGCTATACTCCATCGGATTTTCCCGATGCGGATCTTAATCAGGTAGAACTAGATGAACTGCTTTCAGAACTTGATTTTTAACCTCAACTTAATGTTTAACCCTCCTGCTTGATAACAACTATGCCATCACCTAATCTTCCCAGTGAAATTGAAAATCGTAAAAGCGAACATCTGCGAGTTTGTATCGAAGAAGATGTAGAGTTTCAACAACTTACAAACGGTTTAGAAAAATATCGTTTTACCCATTGTTGTCTTCCTGAACTTGACCGTAGCGATATTGAACTGGGGACAACCTTTTTGGGGAAATCTCTAAAAGCTCCAATTCTCATCTCTTCCATGACCGGAGGAACAGAATTAGCCCATTTAGTCAATACTCGATTGGCAACGGTCGCTCAACGTTATGGTTTAGCGATGGGGGTGGGTTCTCAACGCATTGCACTCGAACAACCGGAATTAGCGCCGACCTTTGCAGTCCGTTCTCTGGCGCCAGATATTCTCCTGTTAGCGAATTTAGGGGCTGTACAGTTAAATTACGGCTGCGGTTTAGAAGACTGTTTAAAACTGGTGGAATTATTAGAAGCTGATGCTTTAATTCTGCATCTCAATCCTTTACAAGAATGGGTTCAATCGGAAGGCGATTCCAATTTTAAAGGGTTACTCGCTAAAATCGAGCAAATTTGCGCTCAATTGCCCGTTCCCGTCATCGCCAAGGAAGTCGGAAATGGCATCTCTGCGGTGACGGCCAAACAATTAATTGAAGCCGGAGTCGCTGCGATTGATGTGGCTGGGGCCGGAGGCACGTCCTGGGCTAAAGTCGAAAGTCAAAGAGCCAAAGACAACAGACAAAGGCATCTCGGACAAGTTTTTGCCGATTGGGGTTTGCCTACGGCTGAATGTATTACTGCCATTCGGTCTATGAATTCAACCATTCCTTTAATTGCTTCTGGAGGCTTAAAAAATGGCTTAGACCTTGCCAAATCCATCGCTTTAGGAGCCGATTTAGGAGGGTTGGCTCGACCGTTTCTCGTAGCAGCGATTGAATCAGAAGCCGCCGTTGATGAGTTGGTAAAATTTTTAATTGCTGAACTTGAAATTGTTTTATTTTGCACCGGAAATCCTAATTTATCCGCCCTTAAAAATTCAGGAGCCTTAAAACCATGTTAAAGTTTTCAATGGAATTGTGTTATCCCCAGCTTGATGTCAAAACCTTAAGCGTTGGCACTTTGGGTCCAAAAGAAACCAGTAGTGAACAAACCTTAAATTATCTAATTTCTCAATGGAAATTACAACAGATTTCGGTTAATAGTCATTTATTTGATAGCTTTACAGATTTAAAAGAATCTTTACTCGACAATCAGATAGATTTGGCGTTAGTACCCCATGCCTATGAAAGAATTAATGATTTCTACATGGAACCGAGTTTTAAACTAGGTTTTATCTTCACCTATCCCACACCCGTTTACGGATTAGCCAAGCGAAAAAATGAAGGAATCGTTTTAGAAAACTGTACCCTAGTTACTCATCCCGCTCCTCTTCCTTTACTTCCCTATTTATTACCTAGCGACCTGAATCAAAACAAGATTAAAATCAAATTTGTCAATTCTACCAGTGTTGCCGCTATTCAAGTTAAACAGGGGTTGGCAGATTTAGCCATTACCAATGAAAATGCCATCCGAGAACATGATTTAGAATTTATTTCACAATATGGTAAAATTGAGATGAGTTGGTCTTTATTTCACAAACAGGAAAACACCATGATTCAAAGTATTTATTTACCTGTGCATACCTAAAAAAGCTCCCTATCCGATGAAAATAGTTGCCTTCATCACAGAAAAATAATTGAGAGTTTAAATTTCAATTTCATTTTGAACTTGTCCCCTAAAATCATGTCTAAATTTTTCCCAATTCCCAAGCCTATTAAACTCAATCCTCATGTAGAATTAGAGGTTTTTCAATGCCAAAATACCATTTTTCAATTATCCGCTGTAGCTCCTAATGCTAAACTTGAATCCCACCAACATCCTGAAAGTCAAATTGGCATGGTACTCTCAGGAGAACTGGAACTGTATATTAAAGATGTGATTAAACCCTTGAGAGCTTTACAAGATATTCATGTCGCCGATGCTAATGTTTCTCATGGTTTTGTTAATCCTTTGTCCGAAGCGATGATTGGATTTGATCTTAAACGGATTACCTCTTCTTTACCTTCAGAAGACGTTGTATTAACCCTATCAAACAACCAAGATAAAATCACTCATTTACCTTGTCAATCGGTTAAGGGTTCTTGGTTTGAAATCGTGATGATGAAAATCCCGTCTAGTTATTCCATTCCCCCACATCAAGGTCAGCAAGAAGAAATCGGATTTATTTTAAATGGACAATTAGAAATTTTTATAGAAAATGAAGAACAGTGTTTAGAATATGGTCAAATTTATTATGCTCCTTCAAAAGTTTTAAAAAAGGGATATAATTCATCGAATCAAGATATTAATTTGATTAAAATTTTAATTTAGTTTGTTTTAAAATTTTAAGTTTAACCACAAAATGCTAGGACAAAGTTTATGGATTTAGGATTAAAAGATAAAGTGGCTTTGATTACGGGAAGTAGTGCGGGAATTGGGTTTACCATTGCTGAAAAATTAGCAGAAGAAGGCTGTCACTTAATTATTTGTGGTCGCAATTCCCAACGCTTAGAACAAGCTTATCAATCTCTGGTTCAAGCTTATCCTTCCCAACAAATTCTGCGTTTAGTGGCTGATGTCCATCAAGCTCAAGATTCTGAACAATTAATACAAGACTCTTTAAATCAATACGGCAAAATTGACATTTTAGTCAATAATTCTGAAGGAGCTAACTTTGCTGAAAATTTAATTGAAAACCTTTCCGATGAAGATTGGTTAAACGTTTTTCAAGGAAAATTAATGGGTTATATTCGCTTAACCAATTTAGTGTTACCGATTATGAAAAAACAACATTGGGGAAGAATTGTTAATATCATTGGGACATCGGGAAAAGAGCCATCTCCTCGTTTAGTTAAATCGGGTGTTGTCAATGCAGCTTTAATGAATTTTACCAAATCAGTAGCTAGACAAACCGCCCCCTATAATGTTTTAATTAATAGTGTTAACCCCGGCGTTATTGATACCCCTAGACATCGAGAATATTTAGAAATTTATGCCAAAAAGCAAGGAACAACCCCAGATTTAATCCGAGAAGGAATTCTAAAAACAATTCCCATGAATCGAATTGGTACGACTGAAGAATTTGCTAATCTCGTTGTATTTTTAGCTTCAGAATGTGCGAGTTATATAACGGGAATTACTATTCCCATCGATGGTGGTTTATCCTCGTCAGCATTTTAAATTTATATCCATCAAGTAAAAATCAACAACCACAAGGGTCATGAATAGCCAATGTAAATCTCAAATGTTAGACAAATTTGTTCCCTATTATCCGACTAAAGATACTCGTAACTTTCCCATTTTTTCCAGTATTATTAATAAATTTAATATTTGCAGGCTGCAACGCAAATTTAAACAGGAGCTTCAACAACCTTCGGTGATCCTAGTTGATCAAATGGGTAAAGTTGGTTCTGCTAATCCTTATCTTGCTATTAAAAAAACTTTTCCAGAAAAAGCGGTGTATCATGTTCATAATTTAAATCCAGAAATTGTTGCCAAAATTTGGGATAAAATTAATCCTACTAGCGAGGGGGTGGAAAGAACCACAGAGACACAGAGGACACAAAGATCGATCAATCATATTGTAAGTTAAACTTATCACACAGAACCTAGAAGAGCCTTAAAGGTAATTCGTTCTAAGTTTGATTGAAGAAACTCACGCACATTTTTATTTAATCTATTGGGAAAAACAATGGTCACAACTCAACAATCTAGGGTTAGTAAAAAAGATATTGAATCCATTTATCCCCTTTCTCCCATGCAGCAGGGGATGCTATTTCATTCTTTATATAATCCAGAATCAAAGACGTATTTATCACAAATTCAAATCACCTTGCAAGGCAATTTAGATATTAGTGCGTTCCAACAAGCTTGGCAAAAAGTAGTAGATAGACATAGTATTTTACGGACTTGTTTTGCTTGGAAAAAAACCAAACAGCCTTTACAAGTGGTTAGAAAAAATGTCACTTTGCCTTGGTTTAATCAGGATTGGCGATCACATTCTCCCGCCGAACAAGAAACTAAATTTCAGGAATTATTAACCTCTGATAAAGAGCAATATTTTGAATTAGATAAAGTCCCCTTACTTCGATGTCATTTAATTCAAGTCGAAGATCAAAAATATGAATTTATCCATACTGGACATCATATTTTATTAGATGGTTGGGCAACAGCAATTCTGTTGAAAGAAGTTTTCGAGTTTTACGCTGGACTCATCAACTATCGACCCGTCAATTTACCCACACCCCGCCCTTATCAAGACTATATTAATTGGCTACAACAGCAAGATCAAACTGAAGCCGAACGATTTTGGCGAAAAAATCTTCAAGGTTTTACCTCTCCAACTCCATTAGTCGTTGATAAACCGTTAAATCCTCTTGTTACTCAAAGTAAAAATTATCTTGATCAAAAATTAAAACTTTCTCCAGAAATTACCAGTCGTCTGAAATTACTCGCCCAAGAATATCGCCTTACTCTTTCTACCCTAATTCAAGGAGCTTGGGCTTTATTATTACATCATTATAGTAGTGAATCTGATATTGTATTTGGGGCAACCGTTTCGGGACGACCGCCCAATTTTACAGGAATTGAATCGATGGTAGGGATGTTTTTAAATACCTTACCCGTTCGCATCAAAATTGAGCCTCAACTTGAATTATTAACTTGGTTTCAACAATTACAACAAGAGCATTTAGAACGAGAGCAATATAGTTATAGTTCTTTAATTGATATTCAAAAATGGAGTGAAATTCCGTCCCCTCATTCAGTTTTTGAAAGTTTTGTTGTCTTTGAAAATTTACCCTTTAGCGAAAATGATAGTGATAATTTAGGCGGTTTACAAGTCGGTGAAATGCAAGATTATGGCAATGCTGATTATCCCTTAACGGTTATTGTCACCCCTGGAGAAGCCTTAAGTATTAAAATTATTTATCCTCAAGAACGATTTGAAAATGACACCATTGAAAGGATATTAGGTCATTTTAAAACCTTATTAGAAGGAATCGCTATTAATCCCCATCGTCGGATTCAAGACTTACCTGTATTAACGGAAGCTGAACGTCAATTATTATTAATTGAATGGAATCAAACTGCACCCGAAAAACTCCTAAAACAGTGCGTTCATGAATTATTTGAACAACAAACCCTCAAAACCCCTTCAGCCATTGCCGTTGTTTTTCAAGAGCAAGAATTAACCTATCAAGAACTCAATGAGTCTGCCAATCAACTGGCTCATTATTTACGAAAAATTGGGGTGAGTTCTCAATCTTTGGTCGGGATTTGTTTAGAACGGTCTGTTAATATGGTAATTGCCGTTTTAGCAGTGTTAAAAGTAGGCGGTGTTTGTGTTCCTCTAGACCCAACCTATCCTCAAGAAAGACTTTCTTACATCCTGCAAGACACCCAAATCAAAACCTTATTAACCCAAAAAGATTGTCAATCTCTTTTAAACAGTGAAACCATTTCTCAACGGATTTTATTGGATGAACAAGGGTCAGAAATTGCCTTAGAACCCAAGACTAATCTTGACAACCCCGTGAGTTTAAAGGATTTGGCCTATATTATTTATAGTTCAGGATCTACGGGTGTGCCAAAAGGGATTATGATCCTGCATCAATCCTTAACGAATATTATTGAGCATCATCAGGCGAAAATGTCACCGGAGAGAAATTTCTTACAATTTGCTCCCTTCAATTTCGATGTTAGCTATCACGAAATGTTTGCAGCCTGGTGTTTAGGGGGAAGCTTATTTATTGTTCCAGAAGATGCCCGCTTAGACCTTGCTAAAATAAGTCAATTATTGGCAAATAACCCCATTCATAAAGCGATTTTGCCCGTTACTTTGTTACAACAATTAATTGAAACCTATAGTGAGGAAACCTACTTATTTGCTAACTTGCGTGAAATTATTTCAGCTGGAGAGCAATTACAAATTACCCCAGCGATGATTTCTGCATTCAAGAAACTCGAACATTGTACGCTTTACAATTTTTATGGACCCACAGAAGCGGATATCGTTACCAGTTATACCTTTGACCCTAATCCTGAGCTTTGGCCGAAGTATATTCCCATTGGTAAACCCGCGATTAATGTGCAAGTTTATATTTTAAATTCTCATCTTCAACCTGTACCCATCGGAGTCACTGGCGAGTTATATGTTGCGGGTGGCGGTTTAGCGCGGGGTTATTTCAACAATCCCCAATTAACCAAAGAAAAATTTATTGCTAATCCCTTTAGCGATAATTCATTGCTGTATAAAACTGGAGATTTAGCTCGTTATTTACCCAATGGAGACATTGAATATTTAGGAAGAATTGATGATGTGGTCAAAGTTAGAGGTTATAGAATTGAATTAGGGGAAGTAGAAACTATTTTAAATCAACATCCTCAAATTGCCCAAGCCATTGCTACAGTTCAGGGAGAAACCGCCAGAGAAAAATATTTAGCCGCTTATTTTATTCCCCGTCCAGGTGAAACCGTAAACCAAGTTGAATTACGTCATTTCCTTGAAAACTGGCTACCCGATTATATGATTCCCTCTGCTTTTGTGGTGATGGAATCTTTTCAACTCAGTCCTAACGGTAAAGTTGATCGAAAAGTCTTACCAATACCCGATAAAAACCCCTTATCGTTAACTCAAAATTATGTCGCTCCTCGAACTGCAATTGAAGAAGTTTTAGCGGTAATTTGGGCAGAAATTTTAGAAGTCGAACGAGTTGGGATTGAAGACGATTTCTTTCTGTTAGGTGGGCATTCTTTAAAAGCAATTCAACTGATTAGTAAAATCCGTCAAACCTTAAAAATTGAAGTTTCTGTGCGTCAACTTTTTAATCACTCAACCATCAGCCAATTAACTCCAGTCATGATTGAATTAGTGGGGAATGAAGGGTTACTAAATGAAATTGCCGTAACGGTTCAAGAAATTTCTAGACTTTCACCAGAAGAAGTTCAAGCTTTATTATCTCAAAACTAAAAAAAATAAGTCAACCACTTCTGAATTATTAATTACAAATGAAAAACAACTCTCAAGATCAACAAAAATTACTCAAGCTCCTGCTTCAAAAAAAAGGTATTAGTTTTAAAAAAGTAAATACTATACCTAAACGCCAATCATCCAACTCTGAATTAATTCCTATCTCTTTAACTCAGTTAGAACTTTGGTTTTTTGCTCAATTTTATCCAGAAAATTGTATTTATAACTTGCCTTGTATTTATCGCATTGAAGGCTTGCTTAATGTTCCTGCACTAGAGGAAAGCTTAAGAGAAATTGTCAAACGTCATGAAAGTTTGCGGACAACTTTTACTTGTATAGATGGAAAAGTGTTCCAAAAAATTACAGATGATCCAGTTTTTGATTTTTCAATTCTTGACCTACAAAGACTTAGTGAACTGGAGCAAAAAAAAGAAACCAAAAGATTGTTATCAGCAGAAATTAACCGATCTTTTGATTTAGAAAAAGATTCATTATTTCGCAGTAAAATTATAAAATTTGCTGAAAATAACTATCTGTTAATTATGACAATCCATCATATTATTGCTGATGGTTGGTCTTTGAATATTTTGACTAAAGAGCTAGGCATTCTTTATGAAGCTTTTTGTCTGAATAAACCTTCACCTTTGCCTGAATTACCGATTCAATATGGTAACTTTTCTCTGTGGCAATGGCAATCAATAAAAGATAATTCATGGCAATCTCATCTGAATTTTTGGAAGAAACATATAGGGATTAACCCACCCATTTTAAAACTTCCTACTGATTACCCACGCACAACGGCTCAACCTGTTGAAGCAGCTATTCATCATTTCCTTATTTTCCAAAACTTAACAGACGAATTAAAGTCATTAAGTCATCAAGAAAAAGCGACTTTATATATGACTTTATTAGCCGCCTTAAAAATATTACTCTTTTACTATACACAACAGACAGAAATTATTATTGGTGGAGTTGCGGCTAATCGTAACCAACCCGAAACACAAGATTTAATCGGACTTATGGTTCAGTTTCTCCCCTTATATACTCATGTAGAAGGTCAAGCCAATTTTCGAGACTTGCTGCATCAAGTAAAAGAGATGAGTTTAGAGTTTGATGCTTATCAAGAAATTCCTTTTATCACGTTAGTGGAAAAATTAAAACCCATTAGGGATACTCAATATGCTTTGTTTCATCAAGTCATTTTCCTTTTCCAGAATGCTCCTAAACAAGATTTAAAATTCATCAATCTGACAGTCACAGACGAGTTATTAAAAATGGATATAGAACCCCATAGTGCCGAAAATGATTTAACTATATCCCTTGAAGAAACTGAGCAAGGTATGAGAGGTGCTTTCGTGTACAAAGCTGATTTATTTACGGCTGAAACTATTACTCAAATGGGACAATATTTTCAGCAGTTATTGAAGAATATTGTCACTGATCCTAATAAAACCATTTCTGATCTATGTCCTTTCTCTGAATCCGTCTCTTTCTCAGACAATACTTCCCCCTTGTCTTTATCAATCAATGAAATTAAATCTAATGACTTACCCCATAATCTAACTAGAGAAACCATGGTCAATATCTGGCAAGAAGTTTTAGAATTAGAAGAAATTAGTGTTAATGATAACTTTTTTGACCTTGGGGGGGATTCTCAAAAAGTTATTCAGGTAATTGATAAAATCGGTAAAATTCTTAAAATTAATTGTACTTTGCGTGATTTTTTTGAAAATCTCACTGTAGCACGTCTAATCACAACCTTTAAAAATAAATGAGTTTAAGCGTATTTCCCTAGCTTTAAAAATGGTATAATTACAAAAAAAATACAGAAAAAAATGACAAATCATCTCTTTGATTTAACAGGTAAAGTTGCAATTATCACGGGTGCTGCCCGAGGAATTGGTCGGGTATTAGCGCAAGGATTAGCACAAGCTGGAGCTAAGGTAGTAATTGGTGATATTAATCAAGTTGGTGCTGAACAAACGGTTCAACTGATTCAAGAAGCAGGAGGCGAGGCCATCGCAATTGAGACCGATGTTCGTCAACGTCAAGCTTGTCAGAATTTAATTAACCAGGCGGTTGCTAATTATGGTCAACTCGATATTATGGTCTGTAATGCAGGAGTTGAAATTCTCAAAAACACTGATGAATTAGAGGAATTTGAATGGGATCAGGTTATTAATGTTGACTTAAAAGGTTATTTTAATTGCGCTCAACTAGCAACCAAACAAATGATCAAACAAGGAACAAAGGGATCAATTATTATGAATTCTTCTATCTGTGCTTTCGTTGCTGTTCCCAAATCTTCAGGAGCATATAGCGCCGCAAAAGGTGGTGTCAATCAATTAGTAAAATCCCTAGCGGTCGAATTAGCTAGTCACAAAATTCGAGTCAATGCTTTTGCACCGGGGTATATGAATAATATGATGGAAGGAACAGAAGGTTTACGTTCAACTTCCGATGAAATGGACGAATTATATACTAGAATTCCCATGAAACGAACCGGAGATTTAGAAGAGTTAATTGGCCCTGTCGTGTTTTTAGCGTCCGCAGCTTCCTCTTATGTAACTGGAGCAATTTTAATGGTAGATGGAGGTTATACTGCTATTTAGCATCAATAATTAAACAATTTTTAGGTTGATTTATATCGATCAAACCAACCTAAAATCACTGAATTAATCCTATTTAACCCATGTCAAAAATGAACCATAACTCTCAAGACAAACAGAAATTACTCAAGCTGTTACTACAAAAAAAAGGAATCGGTGTAAAAACAAATACGATACCTTCTAGGAATCCATCTCAACTTGTACCGCTTTCTTTTTCTCAAGAACGACTTTGGTTTTTGTACCAATTAGAAGCTAACGGCTATACCTATAATATGGCGTTTCGCTTTCAAATTGAAGGGAATTTGGATATTGATATCTTTAGAAAAGCTTTAGAAACTATTATGCAACGTCATGAATTGTTGCGAACTTGTTTTCAAGAAGTTGACGAAATTCCCCGACAAATTATTAAACCGAAAATTCAGTTAAATTTGCCTTTAGTGGATTTACAGTCCTTATCTTCTAGGGAACAAACTCAAGAATTAGAGCGATTAACTGAACAAGAAATTTATACTCCCTTTGACTTAACCCAAGCTCCTTTAATGCGGACTTTTTTGGTTAAATTAAAAGCTGACTCTTATCTTTTATTTTTGAGTTTACACCATTCTATTTTTGATGGCTGGTCAATGAAAGTTTTACTACAAGAACTTTCTCATTTATATGAAGCTTTTTTACAAAAACAATCTAATCCTTTACCCGATTTACCTATTCAATATGGTGATTTTGCCGTTTGGCAAAGACAACAGTTACAAGGAGATAAACTCACCCAGGAAGTTAATTATTGGCAACAACAATTAACCGGAATTCCACCCTTATTAGAAATTCCCACTGATCATCCTCGTCCTCCCATACAAACGTTTAAAGGCAATAATTGTACATTTAAAATAAGTCCAGAATTAAGCCAAAACCTGAAAAATATTAGCCAAACGTCAACCGCTACTTTGAATATGACGCTGTTAACGGCGTTTAATGTTTTATTATATCGCTATAGCCGTCAAGAAGATATTGTGATTGGGATTCCCAGTGGCAATCGACATTTTCCTGAAATTGAACCCTTAATTGGTTGCTTTGTTAATACCTTACCCATTCGGACTCAGTTTAAAGAAAATCTCTCATTTCAAGCTTTATTAAATCAAGTTAAACAAGCATTTTTAGAAGCTTATGAACATCAAGATTTACCCTTAGAAAAGGTGGTGGAAGTGGTAAATCCTGAACGAAATATAAGTTATAGTCCTTTATTTCAAGTGATGTTTTCTTGGGAAGATATGCTGCACATTAATCATTTTTCGATGGCGGATTTAAAATTAACTCCCGTTACGATGAATGCTTTAATTGCTCAATTTGATTTAACCTTAGCCATGCAAGAAACGGCGGAGGGTTTAGTCGGCTCTTTTGATTATAATTGCGCGTTGTTTAATCAAGACACGATTGAACGCATGATTACCCACTTTCAAACCTTGTTAGAAGGAATTGCCATTAATCCTGAACAATCGATTGAATTATTACCTATTTTACCTTTATCAGAACAAAAGTTATTAGCTCAATGGAATCAGACTAATATTGCTGAAAATCCAAAGGTTTGTATTCATGAATTATTTGAACATCAAGTTTTAAAAAATCCAAATGGGATCGCAATAGAATGGTGCAGGGAAAAAATCACCTATCAAGACTTAAATCATCGTGCCAATCAATTAGCTCATTATCTCCAATCTAAGGGGGTTAAAGTTGAATCGTTAGTGGGAATTTGTTTAGAACAATCTGTATCTATTATTATCAGTTTTTTGGCAATTCTTAAAGTGGGTGGTACTTATCTTGTTCTAGCTCCCAATTATCCCCAAGAGCGTTTAAACTATATCTTAAATGATGCTCAAGTCTCGGTATTAATCACTCAAAATACCTTCGTTAATTTATTCCGTGATCATCAAGCAGAAGTGGTTTGTCTGGATACTGAAGAAAGCTCAATTGCTAGTCAAAGCAAAAACAATTTAGTTAACCCTATTCAGCCAAATAATTTAGCTTATATTATTTATACCTCTGGTTCAACAGGCACTCCTAAAGGGGTTATGATTGAACATCAAAGTTTAGTTAATCATAGTTTAGGAATCATTAAAGTCTATGATTTAACAAGTCGTGATCGAATTTTACAATTTGCTTCTTTTACCTTTGATGTAGCTGCTGAAGAAATTTATCCAACTTTTTTAACGGGTGCAACTTTAGTTATGCGTCCTGCATTAATGTTCCCTTCTTTAGCTGATTTTACTCAATTTATTCAGCAAAAGTGTTTAACAGTCATTAATCTTCCGGCTACTTATTGGCATGAATGGGTATTAGATTTATCTCAAACTTTAATAACCTTACCTGAAACCCTACGCTTAGTGATTACAGGAAGTGAAGAAGTATTACCAGAGCGATTAATATTATGGCAAAAAATACTATCAAATAGTCAACGAGAAGATATCACTTGGTTGAATGCTTATGGTCCGACAGAAGCGACGATAACCAGCACAGTTTTTAATCCCAATTTCATTCATAAAATTGCTCAAATTCATTCTGTTGCCATTGGTAAACCGATTACAAATACACAGGTTTATATTTGTGATCGCTATTTGCAACAAGTCCCCATTGGAATACCAGGAGAACTGTTAATTGGAGGTTTAGGTTTGGCCAAAGGTTATCTCAATCGCGATGATTTAACCCGTGAAAAATTTATTACTCATGCTTTTAATTCATCAGAATATCAACGTTTCTATAAAACTGGAGATTTAGCTCGTTATTTACCCGATGGAAATATAGAGTTTTTAGGACGCATTGATAATCAAGTTAAAATTCGAGGGTTTCGTATTGAAATTGGCGAAATTGAAGCCGTATTAACTGAATACCCAGATGTCCGAGCGACGGCGGTAATTGTTCGAGAAGATCAAACAAATAATAAACAATTAGTGGCTTATATTGTGACAAAATATCCATCCATTGATCCTGCAAAATTGCGGAGTTTTCTTAAACAGAAATTACCAGATTATATGATTCCAGCTTTCTTTGTACAGCTTCAAGAATTGCCCTTAATGAGCAGTGGGAAAATTGATCGTAACGCTTTACCCGCACCCACCGAAAGTCAGTATCAAAAAACGATGATTACACCCCGAACAGCTACGGAAAAAATTGTTGCTGAGATTTGGCAAGATGTTTTAGGGTTAAAGCAAATTAGTATTTTCGATAATTTCTTTGACTTAGGTGGTCATTCTTTAAAAGCTGCCCAAGTGATTTCTCGACTGCGAGAACAATTAGCTATTAATATTCCTTTAAACAATCTTTTTTCAGAACCGACGGTAGCAGGATTATCCTCTAATTTAGACTTGAATTTATCTGATACAATTGAGAGTGATCAAATCCCAGATTGGCAAGTCGAAATTGCCCTAGATCCCACCATTCAACCGCCGAATATTCTGACTTTCTTTCCTCAGAAACCTGCTGATATTTTGCTAACAGGAGCTACGGGTTTTCTCGGAATTCATTTATTAGCTGAATTGTTGGACAAAACAGAAGCTAATATTCATTGTTTAATTCGAGACAAAAGTTTAGAACAAGCTCAAGCGAAAATTTACCAGAAATTAAAAACCTTTCAATTATGGGATGAACAGAAAAGCTCTCGTATTATTCCTGTTATTGGTGATTTATCCCAAAAACGTTTAGGAATGTGTGAACCTGATTTTCTGGAATTAGCCAATCAAATTGATGTGATTTATCATAATGGAGCTTGGGTTAATGCAATTTATCCCTATTCAATACTGAAACCCACTAATGTTTTAGGAACAGCAGAAATCTTGAGATTAGCCTGCTTAATTAAAACCAAACCTGTCCATTTTGTCTCGACGATTTCTGTTTTTTCCCCCAGTTATGCTCAAGGAAACTTAATTCAAGAATCTGATCCCCTGGGTATAAATCATGGACTCAATGCCGGTTATACTCAAAGTAAATGGGTCGCTGAAAAATTAATCATGGAAGCTGGAAAACGGGGACTTCCGATGACAATTTTCAGAGCATCTCGAATTATTGGACATAGTAAAACTGGAATTTGTAATAGAGAAGATTTGTTTTGTCGTATGATTAAAGGCTGTATTCAATTAGGAATGATTCCTGATTTTGGCGATAGTACAGAAGACCTCACTCCTGTGGATTATGTGAGTGGTGCAATTATACATTTAGCCAGTCAAGAAAGCTCTTTAGGGAAAGCATTTCATTTGTTGAATTCTCACCCAACCTTAAATCGTGACTTATTTGATTGTGTTCGGGAAATGGGTTATCCGTTGCAGTTGGTTTCTTTTGAAAAATGGCGATCACATTTAACAGAACAATGTAAAATTAATACAGATAATGCTTTATCTCCGGTGTTAGATAATTTTTCAGATGAAAATTTATCCGCAGGTTATCCCCCCCAGTTTGATGCTCAAAATACGGTAATGGGGTTAAAGGGTACAGCCTTTAATTTTCCAAAAATTGATGACAGATTGTTAAAAACTTATTTTGAATATTTTACTAAAATTGGGTTTTTAACACAATAAATGATCGATTTCATCACACTCCATAAGCTGAATTGCACAGCTTATCTCATACCCAGATTCAAAATATCCAGAGCATCAATTCTAAGAGGGAAATGTTATGTTTAACTTAAAACATAAATTATATTTATTAATTTCAAAATTCTTAGAAGAACAAGAACGAATCGAAAAACGTAAACAACTTTCCGAAAATGCCACGGTTCACAGTTCCGTAAAATTTATCGGAAAGTGTGAAAATTATAGGGTAGATAAAAGTTTAATTACTATCGGAGAAAATACCATAATATTAGGTGAATTGTTTTTATTTACCCATGATGGAAAAATAGAAATCGGTAAAAATTGTTATATTGGTGAGAAAACTGGAATTAGATCAGCAAATTCTATCAAAATTGGCAATGAAGTTATAATTGCCGATGATGTCAATATTTATGATACCGATGCTCATTCATTAAATTATGTTTTAAGACAGAAATAATTTGTGGAAGTCGTCATTTTAAATAATCTGATTAAGGATGCTAAATATCTTGATATAAAATCTGCACCAGTGGTGATAGAAGATCATGTTTGGATTGGATTTAATGTTGCGATTCTTAAAAGGGTTACGATTGGGAAAGGAGCAATTATTGGAGCAGGTTCGGTGGTGACACAAGATGTAGAACCTTTTACTGTTGTTGCTGGTAATCCTGCCAAAATTATCAAACGATTATGAATCTGCTCCAATGCCTAAACAATAGGTTAATATTGATTACTGATATGTAAAAAATCTAGAAAATAGTAGTAATAGAATTTCTGATAACAATGCAGATTTTTATGGTATGCTGAATTAATGTCTAACTCAAGAGATAGACATTCAAAGTTATAATGTCACCATTTTAGCCCAAGGAGAATCCTATGAATGTTGCAGAAAAAACCTCAGATAGTATAAATCTCAAAGAAGATACCCGAACTTTCAATCAATCTCTTCAAGAATTTTTAAGATTTATTCAAGTTTATTGGTATCCGAAAGAACACCAGGATAGAGCTTTTTCGCAGATTATTCGTTCCTGGGGAATGCTCGTTTTATTGTTTTTATTATTAGTGGGATTAGTAGGTCTTAATGCGTTTAATAGTTTTGTTTTTAGAGACTTAATTACCTTCACAGAAGCTAGGGATGTAGAAAAATTAACTCATCTTGTCATTATTTATGGGATTACCCTAGGCAGCATGACGTTTTTCGGAGGATTGTCCAAGTTTCTTAAACAACTAATTGCGCTGGATTGGTATCAATGGATCAATAGTAGTATCTTGCAAAAATATTTTAAAAATCGTGCTTATTATCAAATCAATTTTAAAGGAGATATTGAAAATCCAGATCAACGTTTATCCCAAGAAATTCAACCCATCACCAGAACAACGATGGACTTTTTAACAACCTGTGTTGAAAAAGTTATGGAGATGCTGGTTTTTATTGTCATCCTTTGGTCAATTTCTAAAACCATTTCTATAGTGCTGCTGGTTTATACGATTATTGGAAATATTCTTGCTACCTATATTACTCAACAATTAAATAAAGTCAGTAAACAACAATTAGAAACCGAAGGAACCTATAAATACGCCATTACTCATGTTCGGACTCACGCCGAATCAATTGCATTTTTTAGAGGGGAAGAAAAAGAGTTAAATATTATTCAAAGGAAGTTCAATCAGGTGATTAAAATTATAATTGAAAAAATTAATTGGGAAAGAAACCAAGAATTTTTTAACCGCGGCTATGAATCCATGGTTCAAATCTTCCCCTTCTTAATTGTTTCCCCATTATATATTAGTGGTGAAATTGAGTTTGGACAAGTTAATCAAGCCAGCTATTGTTGCTATTTCTTTTCCACAGCCTTATCCGTGTTAGTGGATGAATTTGGACGCTCCGGTGAGTTTATTAATTATATTGAACGTTTAGAAGAGTTTTACCAAGCTTTAGAGGGTGTAAGCGAACAAACCAACCCAGTTAATACCATTAAAGTCATTGAAGATAACAATCTAGCTTTTGATGATGTCACCTTACAAACTCCCGATGCCGCTAAAGTGATTGTCGAACATTTATCCCTATCCGTTGAACCAGGGAAAGGTTTATTAATTGTTGGGCCAAGTGGTCGAGGAAAAAGTTCTCTTTTACGCGCTATTTCTGGGTTATGGAATACAGGGACAGGTCATTTGGTGCGACCTCCCCTCGACGATTTATTATTTTTACCCCAACGTCCTTATATCATTTTAGGAAACTTGCGTGAACAGCTAATTTATCCTCAAACGACAACGGAGATGAGTGAATCCCAATTAAAAGAAATCTTACAAGAAGTTAACCTGCAAGATGTTCTTAATCGCATCAAAAATTTTGATGAGGAAGTGGATTGGGAAAATATTTTATCCTTAGGAGAACAACAACGTCTAGCCTTTGCGCGACTATTCGTTAATCAGCCAGATTTTGTGATTTTAGATGAAGCCACCAGTGCTTTAGATTTAAAAAATGAAGATCATTTATATAAACAGTTACAACAAACTGGAAAGACCTTTATTAGTGTCGGACATCGAGAAAGTTTGTTTAACTACCATCAAAAGGTTTTGGAACTTTCCGAGGATTCTACTTGGCGTTTAATGAGAATGGAAGACTATCATCCATCAGCAGCGATTGCAACTCATTCTAACAATGCCAAAACCGTTGATGAAACGATAGAAATTGTCTCTGAAATGAACAATCAAGACAATTTTACCCATCAAGAAATGCAAAAACTGACCAACTATAGCTTAAGTACGATCAAAAATAAAGCCAGTCGAGGTCAAACGATTATTGCCAATGATGGCATGAGCTATCGTTATGACAAAACCCTTGATATTGCCAAATGGGTGAGAGTTTAGCTTCTCAAGGAGCTTCGATTGAACTTAAAAAGGTATCTTGCCGCAGTTCGGGAACCTTCAAAGAAGATTCTCGACCGATTACATTGTTCGCCAATTCCGAGTTGAATTGGCGAATTAAAAGCCGCCAGGACTTAAATAACTGGGATTTTCCTGTAGGGAAGTATCGAAGGGATTGGGTAAATCTTGGGTGCGAATTAAAGGCCCAGACTGTTGCTGTTGCATGACATCATAGTATAAAGTTTCGGTTAATTTGGCATCCCGGGTAATCATATTATCGAAATAGGAACCTTGGGGAAAAGTACGCCAACCAAAAAGAGAGTTGAACTGTCCTAAAATGTTGGTGTAGTCGTAGAAACGACCCGTATTGTTATTAACAGCGCGGTTAAACAAACCGGGAATATTATTAAATCCCACCGCCGTATCGGGAGAGGGGACAAGTTGCAATTGTTGGGTTTTTACCGGTGCAGGATTGGTGGCGGGTGAACTTTCGGCGATCGCGCTAGGCGGACTCAACCAGACTAAACCGGTGAAACAAAACAGGGAAGGAAGTAAAAATTGAGCGCGCATGGCTAAAAATCTCCTCACAGGGATAGGGTTAATTAAAAAATCGCGTCAATGGGATGAGAAAGAAATCAATACTAGCGATCGAGTCAATATATAATGACTTTTGGCTTAATTGTAACCGAAATTTTGGAGTCAGTCAGGCTCCCAATCCTGAAAATATGGCTAATTCCTCGGTAGCGAATCTCGATACTGCTTCCCTGCGTCAATTTCTCCTCGATGCTCTTGTCCGTCTTGCCTATGGAGAGGGGGATTTCACCCTGTCTTCAGGACAAAAAAGCAGCTACTATATCAACGGCAAACAAGTTACCCTCACTGCTGAGGGAGCTTTAGCCGTGGGGCGTTTATTGCTGTCGCTACTGCCTCCAGATACCCAAGCGGTGGCAGGATTAACCCTAGGGGCGGATCCGATTGTCAGCGCCGTTATTGTGGTATCTGCCTACGAAAATCGTCCGATTCCAGCTTTAATTGTCCGCAAAGAGGCAAAAGGTCACGGAACCATGGCTTATATCGAGGGGCCGATTTTAAACCCGGGTGCCGCGGTGGTTGTCCTCGAAGACGTGGTGACAACGGGCAAAAGTGCCATGGTAGCGGTAGAAAGATTACGCGATGCCGGTTATCAAGTAGATTTAATCATTGCTTTGGTGGATAGAGAGCAAGGAGGGGCGGAATTTTACCAATCTCAGGGAATAAAGTTTCAAGCTTTGTTTTCGATTCGGGATCTACAGGCGGCTTATCATAATAAATAGGGTTTGCGGCAAAAAGTTTTTCCTGGTGGCAGGGTGTGGGGTGTGGGGTGTGGGGTTTTACCAGTTTTGAGGTGGCCAATTACCTAATTTTCAGGGAAAAAGTCCCGGAATTTTCCCCCTGATCACTCCCATGCCTGGTACTTTTTGATTGACAAAAAGTCTAAAAGTCTTACCCAACAAGGTTTTTAGATTTTTTCAGCCTACCCTAAATAGCGGGGAGTGGCCAGAAACGCTCGATAACTGGGTTTTAACAGTCGGTAAAACTTATCGCACAAGGGACTGGAGAGCTGCTTTAACTGCCTAAACGGTAAGTTATCTAGATTTTTTTCCTGTGAATAATTGGTCACTAGCTGAGGTTGTCGGCGCTAAGAAACAGCTGGGAACATTGATAGATTCAGAGTCTAACTATTGACTAATACCTATTCTCGGCGGGGGAATCAAGATTGCTTGACTCTCTTGGCTGCTAATGAGTTGAAGCCTTTGTCACTTTACTGATAACCCTCAGACCGACTAACTGTATACTAGGCTATAAGATTTGCTTAAAAATCTTCAGACCATGCCGAACTATCGACAGTACAGCGATCGCCAAATATGAATCAAGGCATAGATTTACAAGAAAGTTTCATTAAATCCCTAACAGACCTGGGATTAAGTGGAGGACTGGCTAAAGCGATTTGGATGCCTTTACCCATGTTCCTGATGATTATAGCCGCCACGGTGGGGGTTTTAGTCTGCGTCTGGTTAGAAAGAAAAATTTCCGCCGCCGTCCAACAGCGTATCGGGCCGGAATACGCAGGCCCCTTGGGCGTTTTACAACCGGTCGCCGACGGTCTGAAATTAGTCTTTAAAGAAGATGTCGTCCCCGCTAAGGCTGACCCTTGGTTATTCCTCTTCGGGCCGATTTTGGTGGTGATGCCGGTGTTTGTCTCCTATCTCATCGTCCCCTTCGGTCAAAATCTGGTGATTACTGACCTAAACGTAGGTATCTTTTTATGGATTTCCTTGTCCAGTATTGCCCCCATTGGCTTATTAATGGCGGGTTATGCCTCGAATAATAAGTATTCCTTGCTGGGAGGCCTGCGGGCGGCGGCGCAATCGATTAGTTATGAAATTCCTTTGGCTTTATCGGTATTAGCGATCGCGATGATGTCTAATAGTCTCAGTACCATTGATATTGTCGAACAACAATCCGGTTATGGCATTTTAGGCTGGAATATCTGGCGCCAACCGGTGGGTTTTCTGATTTTCTGGATTGCCGCTTTAGCTGAGTGTGAACGTCTGCCTTTCGATTTACCGGAAGCGGAGGAGGAATTAGTCGCCGGTTATCAAACCGAATACGCGGGGATGAAATTCGCTCTCTTTTATGTGGGTTCCTACGTTAACCTCGTGCTGTCGGCCCTAGTTTTCGCCGTCCTCTATCTTGGCGGTTGGGAATTTCCTATCCCCGTCAATGCTTTGGCCGGCTGGTTGGGAGTGAGTGAAACCAATCCTTGGCTACAAATTATCACCGCTTCCCTAGGGATTACGATGACAGTATTAAAGGCCTATTTCCTCATCTTCATCGCTATTCTCTTGCGTTGGACCGTACCCCGGGTTCGCATTGACCAATTACTCGATTTAGGCTGGAAATTCCTCCTACCAGTATCTTTAGTTAACCTACTACTTACCGCCGCCCTAAAACTAGCTTTTCCCTTTGCTTTTGGCGGTTAATTCCCGTTTTTGCCCTGTTAACCTACTACCCCTCTGACCATCATGTTTAACATCCTCAAACAAGTCAGCGATTACGCCAAAGGTAGCATTCAAGCGGCGAAATACATCGGCGAAGGTTTATCCGTTACCTTTGATCATATGCGTCGTCGTCCGATTACCGTCCAATATCCCTACGAAAAGTTAATTCCCTCGGAACGTTATCGGGGTAGAATTCACTTTGAGTTCGATAAATGTATCGCTTGTGAAGTTTGTGTGCGAGTTTGTCCGATTAATTTACCGGTAGTGGATTGGACTTTTAACAAGGAAATTAAAAAGAAAGAACTCAAACACTACAGTATCGATTTTGGGGTCTGTATTTTCTGCGGCAATTGTGTGGAATACTGTCCGACTAATTGCCTATCGATGACCGAAGAATACGAACTAGCGACCTATGATCGTCATGAATTAAACTATGATAACGTCGCCCTAGGCCGTTTACCCTACAAAGTCACCCAAGACCCGATGGTGACACCTCTGAGGGAATTAGGTTATCTGCCTAAAGGTGTCATCGAACCCCACGATTTACCCGCCGGTAGTCAACGCGCCGGTAAACGTCCAGAAGAAATTACCGATTAATTAGCAGTTAGGGGGCTCCGAGACAGCTTTTTCTCCCCAATCCCCCCCGCAACGCGCACGCAGTGACCACCCCATCACCCAATCCCTCACTGATAACTAATAATTAATAACTCTCAAGCATAAAAGGAGATGAAACTACTGTGAATTTAGCCGAGGGCGTTCAAATAGTATCTTTTGGCATTTTAGCAGCCCTGGTAATCGGGACAGCTTTAGGCGTGGTACTATTATCTAATATCGTTTATTCCGCCTTTTTATTGGGTGGTGTTTTTATCAGCATTTCCGGTTTATATCTCTTACTAAATGCTGATTTTGTAGCGGCGGCACAAATTCTAATTTATGTGGGCGCAATTAACGTTTTAATTCTCTTTGCCATTATGCTTGTTAACAAGCAAGAGGACTTTTCTGATATTCCTAAACGTTGGATTCGTCGGGCATCTACTGCTTTAGTTTGTGTGGGTTTATTTGTCCTGTTATCGACCATGGTTTTAATCACGCCTTGGTCAATTTCTAGCACTTCTCCCGCAGTAGTGACTAATACTTTAGTAGAAATCGGTAAGCATTTCTTTAGTGATTTCTTGCTACCCTTTGAATTAGCTTCCGTGCTATTATTAATGGCCATGGTCGGAGCAATTATTTTAGCTCGTCGTGACCTTATCCCCACCCTGAAAGCTGAAGAACCTACGGCCACAGCCTTAACATTACCCGAACGACCTAGAGAATTAACCGCCCCTAAATAAGACCAAAGAAAGAGGTATCATGCAGATTCAGTTAGAGTATTATTTGTTATTAGCGGCGGCTTTATTTTGTATCGGAATTTATGGTTTAGTCACCAGTCGCAATGCCGTCCGGGTTTTAATGTCGATCGAATTGATGCTCAATTCCGTTAACATTAACTTAATGGGTTTTTCCAACTATCTTGACCCCGCTAATATCCGAGGCCAAATTTTTACTATTTTCGTGATTACCGTAGCGGCAGCCGAGGCAGCCGTGGGTTTAGCGATTATCCTGACTATCTATCGTAACCGCGACACGATCGATATGGAACAGTTTAACCTGCTCAAATGGTAAGGTTTTAAATAGGGTTTGCTGAATAAATCTAAAAACCTTGTTGGATAAGGTTTTTAAACTTTTTTTCCCTCAAAAAGTGCCGACCATTGGGGTGAACCCCACACCCCACACCCCACACCCCACACCCTGTCCCCACGAAAAACTTTTTCAGCAAACCCTAAATATTTCCCCCCCCTCTCTCCCTTTTTTGGGGAGAGTTTTTTTTGGTTAATTTTTCCCTGTTAACGAGGATAAATCTCAGTAACAACTCGATCGGGGGAGCTACTGGTAACAACAATGTTATTATCTTCTAAAGTGCCGATCGCTTTATCGCCAGTAAGATTAAATTTTGGTTCCTGTTGTTCATAGATAATATTCCCCTCGGCCTCGACAATTTTTTCCGACATTTTCCAAGTTAAAATCTGACTATACAATTGCGCCCCAGTTTTCTGATTAATTCCCTTAACCCCATCCTTGAGATAAGCGATACGATTGCCTAATTCCACCACCACACGATTACCAGTAATAGTGATTTGATCTTGATATTGAAAAATTTCCGTGGGGCGATCGGAAGTTAGGGTACGATTTTGATAGTTCCAAATTGCCTGAGAACCAGAAATCTGTAAAGGTGGTTCTAAAGAGCGATATTCGAGGTTTTCTTGCAGGATAACCTGATTATTTTTTCTTTCCCAACGACCGCCGATAGCAGTAAGGCGATCGATAATAGTTTTATCAATATAGCGATCAAAAGCGACTTTTTGATCGGTACTAATGACCTGTTGAGGAATTTCCCAGTACAGGCGCTCGGTTTGCAGGACGACACGAGATTCCTTG
Source organism: Microcystis sp. LE19-10.1B (assembly GCF_027530565.1). Lineage (NCBI taxonomy): Bacteria > Bacillati > Cyanobacteriota > Cyanophyceae > Chroococcales > Microcystaceae > Microcystis > Microcystis sp. LE19-10.1B. The sequence goes on from NZ_JAPZQM010000046.1 coordinate 33,762, forward strand.
GCGGTAGCCACCACTTGACCTTGTAATTCTAGTTTTTCTTGGCGCGTGTCGTAGCGTCCTTGGCGGGCCTTGGCTTCTAGTTGTAGATGACTACCTTTGATCCCTTTGGAGGAGATTAAAATACCCTCCTTAGGTAGCCAACGCAATTCAGGCGCGTTAATAATGGCTTTATTGCGGGGATCTACAGCCACAATATTATCTTTGAGGAGAATTTCCTGTCCTTCCTTGTAAACTTCCCCTCGGTCAGCACTAACCTGTAAAACTACTTTCCCATCTTGATAGATATTACCCTTGATATTTTCCAGACGGGCAATTTTTTGGTCTTGGGTGTAGGTAGCTTTTTTGACTTGAATTTTCCAAAGGGGTTGTCCCGAAGGGTTAGCCTGTTCTAAGGTGGCATTATTGAGAATTAAGCGGCCAGTTTCTTCAATTTTAGGCGATTCTGTCGGCGAAATTTTCGGCGGATCGGGAGGTTGACAGGCCGTTAATCCCAGCAAACCGATGAGAAGGGCAGCCCCGCGCCCAATTGATAGTTTTAATTGTAACCGCTGCCTCAATTTCGATCGCTCCGCTGCTATTTTCTCTCCTCCCAGTTTAGGGTAAGGGGTCGCCCCTTGACCGGTTGAAAGTAGTTTAATCGCTAGTTTTGCTGGGAAAAACCCCCGGTTGAACGGTGAGAGTTTGTTGTTTACCCCTGCGGTTAATCTCGATTTCCAGATTACCACCGATCGCACTGGTTTCTACACCTTGCTGCACATCCGAAGCGGTTTTAACGGGGTTTCCTGCCACAGTTTCGATGATATCACCCGCTTGCATTCCGGCTTTTTGAGCGGGGGAATTTTCCACCACTCGCAGGACGATTACCCCTTCATTTTGGTCAATATTAAAGTTTAATTCTTTAGTTTCGTTCAATTGCTGCCGTAATTCTGGGTTTAGCGTCACCATCTGGATACCGATGTAGGGATGTTCCGCTTTACCCTTGCTAGATAGCTGTCCCGCCACTTTTTGGGCGGTTTCGATGGGAATAGCAAACCCTAAACCCTGGGCATCGGCCCGAATTGCCGTATTAATGCCGATAACTTCCCCCTTGGCGTTCAGCAACGGGCCGCCGGAATTGCCGGGGTTAATAGCGGCATCGGTTTGGATAAAACGAACCCGTTTATCGGGAACCCCCACTTCGCTGCTAGTCCGGCCCAAGGCGCTAATAATGCCCACCGTAACAGTATTATCTAAGCCTAGGGGATTGCCAATTGCGATCGCCCACTCTCCGGGGGTTAAAGTTTCGGCCTTGCCAAAAGTCACCGTCGGTAAATTTTTCGCCTCGATTTTCACCAGGGCCACATCGGTCATATTGTCAACCCCCAGGACTTTACCCTGATAGGTTTGACCGTTTTTCAGAGTCACTTTTACTTGGGTTGTCCCTTCCACCACATGGGCATTAGTCAAAAGTAGTCCATCTGTACTAACAATAAACCCAGAACCGGTTCCCCGTTCCAAATGCTCCCTGGGAATCGGCACTTCATTACCAAAAAAGCGCCGAAAAAAGGGCTGTTTAAATTCTTCGGGAATTTGGTCGGCCACTTCCCGGGCCGAGTCAATCCGCACCACCGCCGGCCCGACTTTCTGCACGGCCTGGGCGATAAAATTAACATTGCCGTCGTTTTGGGGAATAACAGGGAGAGAGAGGGAAGCGGGGAGGATTGCCGGCGGTTTATTTACCTCTAGGGGCGCTTTTCTGCTTAAATACTGATTTCCTAGCACACCCACAGTACCACCTAGGGCGATTAATCCCAGTGAAATCCCCAATCTTGTCAATAAACCCATAAGCTCTAGCCCTAAAATGTCGTGTGCGGTAGAATCGGCCCCAAACTTACCTATATTATAGGCTGTCTTTTTTGTCAGTAGAAAAGAATCAATGGGAACTTACCCCGTTTACGGGTCTTCTTTTAGGGGTAAAATCACGAAACAGCTATAAGAATCTCACTTCATGCAATTGTTTGATCGCATCCGTTTAGGGATAGCCGTAGCGGTGGCTAAAACCGTTACTGCTGTGGTTAAAGGACTCCGTTTAGGGGCTGCCAGCGTCCTGCCGGGGGAAATTGCCCGTCGTCTCCATCCCCGTTTGTTACCGCTACTCTGTGGGCAAGTCCGACGGGGGGTAATCTTGGTGGTTGGCACAAATGGAAAAACTACCACTTCCCTACTCCTAAGAACTATTCTAGAGCGTCAGGGGGCAAAAGTCACCCATAATACCACTGGGGCAAATTTAATTAATGGTTTAATCACTGCTTTATTGGCCGATGCCAATTTATTCGGCACTTTAAAGGCTGATTATGCCATTTTAGAAGTGGATGAAAATATTCTCCCTTTGGTTTTAAAAGATTGTCGTCCTCGCGCTATTTTAGCTCTCAATTTGTTTCGCGATCAACTCGATCGCTATGGGGAAGTGGATACGATTAGTCGCCGTTGGCAAGGGGCCATATCTCCCCTACCCACCGATACTTTAGTGATTCTCAATGCTGATGATCCGACCCTTTCCCATTTGGGTCAACAACTGCCCCAAAGAGTTGTATATTTTGGCTTAAGTGAGCCGGAATTATATCTAGAAGAAATTCCCCACGCTGTCGATTCTATTTACTGTCCTAAATGTGGCGCTTCTTTGGATTATCGCGGGGTTTATCTCTCCCATTTAGGGGATTTTAGTTGTCCTAGTTGCGGCTTTAAAAAGAGTAGTCCTGCTTTTCATAGTCACGATTGGCCGCAGATTTTAATCGGTGTTTATAATAAATATAATACTTTAGCGGCGGGTTTAGTAGCCCAGAAATTAGGGATTAAAGATCGAGAAATTTTTGAGACAGTTCAGGGTTTTAAAGCGGCTTTTGGTCGAGCGGAAGAATTAGAAATTGAGGGTAAAAAAGTTAGGATTTTACTGTCTAAAAATCCCGTGGGTATGAATGAAACAATTCGCGCAGTGGCTGATATTTTACAGAAAGAAAAGTCTTCTACTACTCTCTTAGTTCTCAATGATCGCATCCCCGACGGTACGGATGTTTCTTGGATTTGGGATGTGGATACGGAAAAATTAACCCGTTTGGGAACAACTTTAGTAGTAACGGGCGATCGACTTTATGATATGGCTTTACGCTTACAATATAGTCAGGATAGTCTCGCTTATCCCGTTAATTTAATTGTTGAATCCGAGCTAAAAAAAGCGATCCAAATTGCCCTTAATAACACCAAAAATGAGGAAACTTTACATATTTTACCCACCTATTCTGCTATGTTAGAAGTACGAGAGATTCTCACGGGACGAAAGATTTTGTAGAAATTAGAAAAGAGTGAAGATTGGTGTTAGGTGTTGGTGTGGTCACTGCGTGCGCGTTGCGGGGGGTTTTAGGGTGTTAGGGTTTTAGGGTTTTAGTTGAAATTCCCCACTTCCCCACTTCCCCACTTCCCCACTTCCCCATTCCCCCATTTCCCCATTTCCCCATTTCCCCATTTCCCCATTTCCCCATTTCCCCATTTCCCCTAAGAAATTATGCAAGAACTAGAACTAAAAATCGGCTGGTTATATCCGACCTTAATGAGTACCTACGGCGATCGAGGTAATGTTATTACTATTCAAAGAAGATGTCAATGGCGTGATATTCCTGTGACAATTATTCCCCTAGATGCTCAAACAGAAGCCGAGACATTTTATCAAGTAGATATAATTGTTGGGGGTGGGGCGCAGGATCGGCAACAGGAGATCGTTATGCGGGATTTACAGGGTAAAAAAGCGGCGGCGATGAAAGAACAATTATCGGCAGGAATACCGGGGGTTTTTACCTGTGGTTCCCCACAATTATTAGGACATTATTACGAACCAGCTTTCGGTCAAAGAATCGAGGGATTAGGATTATTAGACCTAGTAAGTAAACATCCCGGTCCCAATGCAAAACGCTGTATCGGTAACGTGGTTTTTGAAATTACGGCCTCCCCCTTAGCGGAGGAAATTAAAGCTATGACCGGGGAAAAACCGCTAGTAATCGGCTTTGAAAATCACGGGGGTCGTACCTATTTACAGACCGTTTCTCCTTTAGGAAAGGTGATTACCGGTTACGGAAATAACGGAGAGGACGGTTATGAAGGGGCATTTTACCACAATGCGATCGCCACCTATGCCCACGGTCCCTTACTACCCAAAAATCCCTTTTTAGCCGATTGGTTAATCGAAAAAGCTTTAGAACAAAAGTATCAACAAGCCATTTTTTTAACAAAACTTGATGATTCTCTGGCCCTGAAAGCAAGATTTGCCATGTTTGAACGACTAGAACTAACCGGCGTGACCAATAAAGCCTAAACTGGTCATATAGACTTATGGCAGGAGATAGTCAAACTAGCCATTAAGAATTTTAATTGTGGCAGCTCATGAAATTATGACTGGAAAAATTATTGATCGTCAAACGGCGGGGTTTCTCGTCCTCATCATCCCCCTAGCGGTGCTAATCATCCTTGTTTTTACCGCTTGGCCATTGATCCTACTTGTCTTCTTCTTAACTCTTGCAGTCAAGGTGTGGCAAGACTATCGCTGGTCAAAATTATCGACGGTGATTAACCCCTATTTCAATCAACTTTTACAGGACAATCAAGGTTGTCTCACCCCGATTGACCTATCGGCAAAAGCCAATCTCACGGCCAAATTAGCTAGACAATTTTTAGACAAAAAAGCTGAGGAATTTGGGGCGCAAAAAAAAGCTGTAGGCGATAAGGGTATGGCCTATTACTTTATCACCGCCAGTACCTTGGGTAGTATTTTTGATGAGAGTGACCCCTCTTTAGAAGAAATAGGGGAAAAACAAATTCCTGCGATTACTGCATCGAGATTCCCTCGGACCAATTTAGAGCAATCGCAGGAGACTAAATCCCCCCTGATTGTCGCCGAGAAGAGCGAAAATTCCGTCCCGGAGGTTCCTGTTATTTCCTCCTCCCAACCTCTGACTAATTTAGGTAAATTATTTGAGGAAAAAGAGGAAGAAAATACCGCAGCGATCGCTGTTCAAGAAACGGTAATTCAAGAACCGGAGGAGATAATTAATCCTAGTTTGAACAGTCCTGATAGTTCTTTATCCCAATCAGAATCAGAAGTTAAGGAAGAATCTCTAACCTCTGATTCTGAAACTATCTCATCAATGAGTTTGGCGGATTTGGCTAAACGTTTAGGAGTTACCCCGGCCGTTTTGGGTAGAAACAAGAAAAATAAATCCGAAACAGAATTTGCCGATTGGAGTCGCATCAGAGATCCCGATGGTATTGCTTGGAAATTTGACGCAAAAAACTCCCTATTTGTGGCCAACTGATCGGTAATTTGTTTGGTTTTTTAGACAGGCTCAATGCCTGTCTTTTTTGGCTCTACGTCCTACCCTCGATCCCTATAGATGGTTACTTCAGGTTGCTTCAGGCTCTTGGAAATCATCACCGACCACAAATCTTGCGGTTGTATCAGTAACAGGATAGGTTTTAACGTAAATGAGACAACCTGTTGTTGAGGAAGGGCTGTAGGGGCAATTGGGGGGGTATCTTAGCCAACTGCCTACTGGATAACTACCTAACTCATCACTCCAGGTAACTTCAATGACAAAGATTTCTTTAATCTCAGTTTCGACAACATTCACCAACTGAGTGTTGGGCAGCCAACGCTCGATCCAGACTTTTTCTGAGAAATCTGCTTGCTCATAGAGGTGTTGAACCTTAATGTCAGGCACTATACCTGCTTGCCAGGAGCCATTGAAAATGTTGGTTCTCACTTGTTGGCGAGTTTTACCACCATGTTGCCGCAATTTAACAAAAGTCAGGCATCCTTCCTCACTATAGGGGCGATGGATAAAGCCTTCGGGGTTAAGCATATAAGTACCCGGTGGATGCACCCCTGTTTCATCTGCAAAATTGCCTTCAAGCACCAAAATCTCTTCACCACCGGGATGTCCATGCAGCGGAAAAAAACCACCCGGATAGAATCGAGTCAGCATTGTTACTGGATGATCCTGGATTTCATGGTCAGACTCGAAACAGCCAAACCAAATTCCAGTAAAGTTTGTCTGAAACCAAGTTAATGATGTGGGAAGCACAGATACGCGGCTTAGTAAGTTTTCGTGAACTTTTTGGGGTTTCCACAGAGATTGAGCAGTCATCTTTCCTGAATTTTATTTTTTTGCGTCGAAAAATTATTTGGTATTATTCTTCTACCTAAGAATACTATGTAAGCAGTTATGCCTTCAAGTTTCCGAATTCATCTACTCTCATTAATAACTTCGGGACGGGAAATAGGCGGAACTCGATCGCGATGGCTTTTTAGTCCAGCTAACGGCTGAGTTATGCCGTGCTTCTCATCGACAAGAAGGTGATCGTCTTAATTCTTAAGCATAGCCGACAATCTCATGGAATGAACACTAGGATCGTTTCATTCTCTCAAATCCTTATCTGTAACGTTTTTAGTCGATTTATCGGAATAAGTAGGTAGGCGTTAAAAATTATCAGATTTCCCCCCTTATCAAGGGTAGGGTTGATTCATGAATCAACCCTACTATGAATTAACCCTAGGATTAAGGGGGGATCAAGGGAACGGTGATTCCCGACAACATCAGTGATTGAGTTTCCTGCTTTCATCCCCAAATAGTTGTGCTAGAATGGCGAAAAATTACCCCGATTGATAATTATGTTAGCCGAATTAGCCGCCGCCGAAATCGCTAAAATCGCCTTTGAAGCTGTTATCGGTAAATTAACGGAAGGAGCAATGGATAAAGGTGTAGAATTGTGGAAAAAAATTAAGCAAAAGTTACAAAAGGAACCCGCCGCCGCTCAGGTTTTAGCGGCAGCAAAACAAACCAAATCCGAGGCGATGATTGAACAGCAAGTGGTTCCTTTTTTACAGGTAGAAATGCTCAAAGACACCAATTTTGCCCAAGAAATCCAAACCCTAGCACAACAAATTATAGCGTTTCTGATTCACAAGAGGTACATTCCCGATCCTGAACAGCTTAATCAGCAAAGGTTTAAGTGTGCCGCACAGATGCGAGAACCGCTATAAACAAGTTATCAACAGCAGTAGGTTGGGTTGAGCAATAATAACTCTTGTCTGTCAAATATTAGCGACGCTTGAGCGAAACCCAACCACACCAATGTCGTCAAGAATGTTGGGTTTCTAACTGGGATTGGTGCGTTACGCTAACGCTAACGCACCCTACTGGATTGTTTCAGCTAATTTGGTGTATTAGAAAAATGCTATAAATTCTATAATCTAAGACTTTAAGCCGAAATCTATTGCCCTATTTTAGCTGAAACAATCCACTACAAGCTGGGAATTGATGACCCTCGGCGATTCGCGTCTGGAGAGGTAATGTTTCTCCCTCTACATTTATACTACCCCAGGAGAGTCCTCCCACAGAATCAATACCACTGGCTACTTGATAACGGATCCGGAACGGTTAAAATGAGATTATAAGTGATTCGGAGGAAAAAATATGTCATACTACGATAACTGTTTTGACCACATTACTGATCCTGTCCAACGAAATTCTGTTCGCCAGCAATGGTTACAGATGATTGACGGAGGTTTATCTGTTGCCGATGTTAGGATACTACTAGATAAGTACCCAGATTTTCGGTTGGCGAAGAGTTTCTTGCTACTTTGCCTGAGTTTAAAGATGTATTTGATAAGAATGTTTCGGCTCTTCGTTACCCTTTATGCTAAATCAACATACAAGATGCCAAGATAACATACTTCTAACCCAAAAATTCCGAAAGTTTCTAAAGCCATAGCCTCTCCGTTTTATTAGTTTAAGTTTATTGTTGATTCTCTCGACCACCCCATTCGTTGTCCT
>NZ_JAPZQM010000662.1:0-12387 GCF_027530565.1 Microcystis sp. LE19-10.1B
ATTAGACCTCTTGCATAAATCCGAAAACAAACGATAGAAACAATAATGGGAGGGACTTTCAGTTAATTATTTATTAGTAGTTGATAATCTTCAAAAATGTTGCTGTACAAGGATCGACTTAAGACTTTTGCAAGAGGTCTATTGCCCGATGGAAAAACCTCCTAAAAAACTCCTTGAACAGGTTCGTGATATTATTCGCATCAAACACTATTCCTACCGCACGGAAGAAACCTACATCTTCTGGATTCGACGCTACACCTTGTTTCATGACAAAAGACACCCTAAAGACATGAGTAGTGCGGAAATGGAGTCATTTTTAAGCCATCTAGCCGTCAAGGAAAACGTAGCCGCCTCTACTCAAAACCAAGCCCCCCCATCTCTCCATTCCCCATTCCCTACAACTGTAAACACAACTGCCGGAAATGATCGCCGCGATGTTCAAAACTTTGGTATTGGTCAAAACTAGCGCAAGCGGGCGATAGTAAGACCACTTTAGCCGCTTTTGCTGTTCCTAGTTCAGCCGCGCGTTGAACTGCCCTGTCCATCGTTTCTACACATTCATAATCTTGATAACCTGCTGACTGTAAACGACGGGCAAAATCGGCGGCAGCGTCACCAATCAGCAGCACAGTGACGACTTTTGCCTTAATTTCAGCGATCCAAGCCCGATCATCCCCTGCTTTCGCTTCTCCCCCCGCGATTAAAATCGCCGGACTAGGGACAGATTTTAAGCCCACTGCGGCCGCATCGTAATTAGTTGCTTTACTATCATTAATAAAGTCTAGTCCTTTATAAGTACAAATATACTCTAAGCGATGGGCAACCCCGGGGAAAGTGGCGATCGCTTCGGTAATGGCTTTTTTCTCAATTCCTGCCAATCTAGCGGCGGCCACAGCCATAAGCAAATTCTGCTGATTGTGACTACCCACCATTTTCAGGAGATTAACCGGGGCAATTAATTCGCCAAAAGCCACGATCCAGTTATCTTGGAGATAAACACCACGACTAGGATCGCCCAAAAGCGCAGCTTTGCCCTGCACAGAAGTCCAGTAAGCTTGTTGCCATTGACTAACACCGATTTGACGCAGATAGGGATCATCACCGTTGAGGATTTGGCGATCGCTTCTTTGCAGTAAAGAAGCTTTAATCTGATAATAATTTTCGAGGGTTTGATGACGACTGAGGTGATCGGGGGTAAAAGTTGTCCAGATGCCGATTTTCGGCGATAAATCCCGACTGGACTCGATCTGATAACTACTAATCTCCGCAATAATCCAATCGTATTTATCGGCTTTTAAAGCCAATTCACAGGCAGCATAGCCGATATTACCGCAGGAAGGGGCATTTAACCCCGCTTTTTGAAAAATAGCGGCACAGAGGGCGGTGGTGGTGGTTTTGCCGTTAGTTCCCGTAATACCCAACCAAGGGGAAGATTGCAGATAACGCCAAGCTAATTCTAATTCTCCGATCGTATCGATGCCTTTTTCTCTGGCAGTAATTAAAATCGGGGCATCCCAAGGCACCCCGGGGCTAACCACGATAAGATTAGGCAAGTCCGAAGCCTCTAGACTGAGATTTTGACCAAGATTGACAATAATTCCTTCCCTTTCCAGATTGGTTTTGGTTGCTTGTAAACTGGGAGAATCAGAGCGATCGCTTAATGTCACCTGCCAACCATCCCGTTTTAAGCATCTTGCCGCTGCTATTCCCGATCTTCCCAATCCAATAATCGCCGCTTTCGCCATCTTGTTGCCACTCTACTCAAGGGTCAATTTTTAGCAATCTCTATCCTACTGTGGATTAGGTCGAGTAATAACTAGGGTTTGCGGCAAAAAGTTTTTCGGTGGGGGCAGGGTGTAGGGTGTGGGGTGTAGGGTGTGGGGTGTAGGGTTTTAGCGATTTTGAGGGGGTCAATTACCTAATTTTCAGGGAAAAAGTCCAGGGATTTTCCACCCGATCACTACCAGATCTGGTACTTTTTGGAAACCAAAAAGTCTAAAAGTTTTACCCAACAAGGTTTTTAGATTTATTGAGCAAACCCTAGCTATCTTCCAAGAAAACAAAATTCTCTGGCTTACGTCTAGATCGATAAAATAAATGCAAGTACGATCTCTATAACAACGCTCCCTATTTATGAATCTAAAATCATCCTTAAAATTTACCCTACTGTTTTCACTTCTGGGGGGTTGTCTCCTGACTACACCGAGTCAAGCAACTCTCTTTGAACAAAGAGAAGTTAATCAAGAAGATTTTATCGCTATTGCCCGACCCTACGGTAACGGTAAATACGATTTACTGATTTTGCAACAAATCCCAGGAAAACGCCAATGTTGGGCGGTAAATGGCACAGAACCGACCATTGTTCAGCCTCTGCTGCTCGATTTCGATTTTACCGGCAGTTGTGAACGGGCCACCGACAGTAACGGTTATTCCCTTCGCATTCAGGGCAAAGATTACGGTTTAGAATACCTGCTGCGTATCGTACAACGCAACGGGGAATTAGTCCTCGTGGGAACCCCCCGCAATCCCAGGCAATCGGAGGTAATTATTGGACGGACAAAAGGTTTAGGGACCGGTTTAATGCAAATTTATCTCATCGATGGCTGGCGCTTTACTAAACGCAGTCTAGCCGGTCAAAATCTCAGTCATATCTATCTAACTGCCGATAGTCCCAGTTTCAATCCTCCCCCGGAATTACTCGCAGGTACCCAATCGTCTATCCCCCCCACACCCCCCCCCAGAGAATCCGTCAAAGCAGAAACACCTGTTAATCCTGCTGCTAATCCCGAAGTGCGAGAATATACCTTTACCGCTGCAGAAACAGCAGTAGAGAGCAATCCTCAGCCAGTGGTCAATAATCCAGTACCAGAGCCAAATTTAACGCCACCGTCCCCAGTTACCCCTAATTTACCCCCCCTGACTCCTCCCAATTCTCAGAATAATAATGCAATTGTACCACCACCGCCACCGCGCAACCTAGGCAATCCCAGAAGTTTATCAGACGTAATCACTTTTAATCGAGCCGCCGCTAATCCCAGTAGTGGTAATATGAGCAATAGTAGTCGCCAAGGTTTTAAAGTAGTAATCGAAGCTAAAACCGAGAGCGATCGCACTAGGGTTCGTTCTCTCTATCCCGACGCTTTCCCCACTTCCCACCAAGGTCGTCGCGTCTGGCAAATAGGCGCGTTTAGTAGTCGCGATAAGGCTGAAAACGCTTTACAAAGTCTTGCTCCCCTGCGCGGATCGATCGTACCATTTTAGGGAACGCTGGAACTGCGGAACGGGGAACAGAGAGTGGATAAGGGAAATGGGGGAATTTCAACTAATACCCCAAAACCCTAAAACCCCAACTCTCAACTCCTGACTTGAAAGAGGGTGTAGGGTGTGGGGTGTGGGGTGTAGGGAAGGAAACCTCTTTCCTCTGTGGGGGTGAAAATTTTTTCATCGGGACTGACTCCCCAGACTCCTGACGTCTAGAGTAACTGATAACTGATAACTGATAACTGATAACTGAAAACATGGAAATATCGGAACTAAAAAAAGGTATCGAGATAGTAGGATTGCGCCTGGGTAAAACCCAGGACTATCTTTGACTTACCCACTTTAAGGGCCAAAATTAAAGACTTAGAACAGGTGGCGGCCGTCCCTACTTTTTGGGATAATCTCGATACGGCTCAAAAAACCCTGCAAGAACTAAATGAATGTAAATCTTCTTTAGAAACCTATCAAAGTTGGTGTGAACAATTAGAAGATACTAAGGCAATTATCGAGTTATTAGAATTAGAATCCGATCGAACTTTACTAGAAGAAGCGACGGACAATTTAACTCATTTACAGCATGACCTCGATCGCTGGGAATTGCAACAGCTTTTAAATGGTCCCTACGACGCAAAAGGAGCGGTTTTAACGATTAATGCGGGGGCCGGGGGAACCGATGCCCAAGATTGGACAGAAATGCTCCTGAGAATGTATTCTCGCTGGGCCGAGAAACAGGGTTATAAAGTCACTTTAGCGGAAATATCAGAAGGAGATGAAGCGGGAATTAAATCGGTGACAATTGAGATTGCCGGAACTTATGCTTACGGTTATCTGAAAGGAGAAAAAGGCACCCATCGGTTAGTAAGAATTTCCCCTTTTAATGCTAATGGTAAACGTCAAACCAGTTTCGCCGGGGTGGAAGTGATGCCAATTTTGGGCGATGATGCGGTGAGGGTAGAAATTCCCGATAAAGATTTAGAAATTACCACCACTAGATCGGGGGGAAAAGGTGGACAAAATGTTAATAAAGTGGAAACTGCCGTGCGTGTAGTTCATCTTCCCACAGGTATCGCTGTGCGTTGTACCCAAGAGCGATCGCAATTACAAAATAAAGAAAAAGCCCTAGCTTTATTAAAAGCGAAATTGTTAATTATCGCTCGGGAACAACAGGCTCAAGCGATCGCAGAAATTCGCGGCGATATGGTGGAGGCCGCTTGGGGCAATCAAATCCGTAACTATGTTTTTCATCCCTATCAATTGGTTAAGGACCTCCGTAGTAATGTGGAAACCACCGATGTTACCCGGGTAATGAATGGGGATTTAGATAGCTTTATTGAAGCCTATTTACGTTTGGGGGGTGCAGTTTAAAGAAATGTATCGCCGTTGTCGTCCACAAGTCCCACTCCCGTGTGGACGCGATGATAAAATCTCCTCTTGGAAAAATGTCGATTTGCGTTGAAGCACTTTTTTGCTCGCTGTATAAGGGTTTCGCCGATTTGACATCCCTAAAATGGATTTGCGTTGAAGCACTTTTTAGCATTTCCACTTCGCTCAAGGCTAGTCTAGGCCCAAAAGGGGAGATAACGAGCATAACGAGTTGATTTAGATTCAGATTCGTCAAGTTTAATCAGTCCTGCTTCTTTAGTTGCCCCAATCACTTGAGAAACAGTATTGTTTTTTGATTCATTTAAACAAAAGCGATTTCGTAAGGTTTGGTTAGACATCCGTTGATTATCGACATAGAGGAGACAACAGTGCTGATAACAAGCGCGAATACGGTCAGATTGACTCATTTTGCCAAAATCCTGATGAGCGAATAGGATAGAAGTTGTTCGGAGCTCACCTACTCTAAAATCTGGTGCGGGAAGTTGAAATTTCTCGGCAGCGGAAATAACTTTATCAATACCACTGCCCTTTTCTTCACAAATGCCAAAACGACGCATTATGTCAGCTAATTGCTCATTACGGGAGCGATATTCGTCTATAAAGCGTTCTACTTTGATAAAAGGAATACCAGGGTTAGAGATTTCTACTCGATCATCATACATTTCAATCATCACCGAAGCGCCTGTAGCGAGAAAGTCCTGATGAATCAAAGCATTGGCGATCAGTTCTCGCAAAGCTTGTGGAGGAAACATTTTCACTTCTTCCCTAAGAACCTCCTCGATGACGCGATTTTGAGGGGCTAAATCGTGGACAAAATTAACTAAACCATCAAAACCCACAGCATATCCCTTAGTTCCTGTCTGTTCCAGTCGAGTTTTAATTTTACCTGTTCCCTCATAGATAATCACTCGTGGTGCTTTACGCGCTAAGGTAGGGGAAAAGCTCTCAAGTTGTCTGGCCAGAAGGATGGCAGATAAATTAGGAATTGTCCAACCTTGTGGGGTTTTTTGCAGGAGTTGATCGCCTTGTAATCTTTCTAAAACAGCATCACGATGGCTAGGATAGGGAAGCTTGAGCAATTCAAAGTAGGTTTGGGTGTCTAATAGGTCAATAACCTCATCTGGACTAGCATGAGAACGAGCAGGTTGACAAAACCAATCTTGTTGATCTTCAGCAAAGATGCGCTTAAGCAGATCAGGTGTCATGGGTACTAAGTCTTCCCCTGCTCGCATTAGATAAGCACCTTCAAAGGCGATAGGTTGTCCTGTGGGACGGGTTGGCACTTCAAAAACCAAGACACGACCATCAGGGTGGGCCAATTCGGTGATTTCCACGCGCAAGCGAAGTTTTTGAACGATTAGCGATTTAATGCTGTTAATTTCTTCGGGTGTAGGAAAGGCTTGTGAACCAACAATTTTACGGGGACGTTTATCGGTAACACCTAAGATAAAATGGCCACCTCCTTCATTAGCAAGGGCGACGCAATATTTTAACAGTTTGATTGTATCAAATTGATTTTTAGTCTGTTTAAATTCTAGTCGCTCATTTTCCACTGGAGCATTTAACCAACCTTCTAGGGTCTCTAGGTTTATCATGCAGTAATCTCCTTCTGGGTGGGAATTTCCGTTTGGGGGGTAACAGTGCAGGTTATACTGATTCCTAAGATGAGAGCAGCTCTATTTTCTCGCAAATTCTGTTCTTATGCTATTTGTCCTCTACTAAGAAGAAAAATCAATGGTTATTATCGAGATTACCAATGTGGAAGAAATATTGAGCGCAAAAATTGGCTCTTTCGCCGCTAAAATCGTTCAAGCTCTAGCAGATGATGAAGGGAAAGTGGAAGAGGTTCTCATCAAAGAATTACAGGCTAATTTTCAGGAAAGGGGCATTAAAGCTAATCTGTTTAGCGTCACTGGGTTAGATATGCTCGGCAATGGCAGGCTAGAAGTTAACGTTAATGTTCGTTCTGCTAATATGATGTCCTAAGAGAAGATAAAATCGCCAATGGTTGGGTTAAATATAGTTAAACCCAACCTTATTTTGGTAGTTACCGTCAAAGGCAATGGCAACGAAGCTTGAGGTTATAATAAACCAACAAAATGTAACGGTCCTTGACCGGTAATTAATTCGATAATAATTGCCAGAAAACCGATCATCGCTAATCGGCCATTCCACACCTCGGCTGCCGTTGTCATCCCCCATTCCCAACGTTCCTGGGGATACATTTTCATATTCGCTTTCGGATGGGTAATTTGCTCGAAAGTGGTGGGTTTTTCCTCTAGGGATTTGACCACTAACTGGGAGAGAGATTCGATAAACATCGGGTGAGTGTTAAGAGCGGGTACTCGCTGAAAATGTTCAATTCCCGCTTCTTCCGCCACTTCTCGGTACTCTATATCGATTTCTTGCAGAGTTTCGATGTGTTCCGAGACAAAGCTAATCGGTACGACCAATAAATGCTTAATTCCCTGCTCTCCCAACTCTTTTAAAGCATCTTCAGTGTAGGGTTTTAGCCATTCCACTGGACCGACGCGACTTTGATAGGCTAAAGTGTACTGATTGGGTCGATTTAGCGTACGCATGATCGCCCTAGTGCATTCTTCAATTTGCCTTTGATAGGGATCTCCCGCTTCCTCCACATAACTTTGGGGGACACCATGGGCGCTAAAAAAGATATGTACTTGGTCAGGATTAGGACACTGCTCTAATTCTCGCGCGATCAGATCGGCCATAGCACTCAGATAAGTGGGATGATCGTACCAAGAAGGGATGAGAGTATATTCCGTCAAACGCAGATAGGGATCCTGCTGCCACATTTCCTCCAGCACACGAAAACTGGAACCACTGGTACTGATGGAAAATTGGGGATAAAGGGGAAGAATAACTAATTTTTTGATATGATCCCGTTTAATCCGCTCGATCGCTTCTTCGGTGAAGGGATTCCAATAACGCATCCCGATATAAACGCTCACCTCGCGCCCCATTTCCTTGAGACGTTGTTGCAGTGCCGTGGCCTGTGCTTCCGTAATCTTGAGTAAAGGGGAGCCACCACCAATCTGACGGTAATTTTCCTGGGATTTACTCGCTCTTAGCGTCGATATTAACCAAGCTAACGGTTTTTGTAATCCTTTGATCGGTAAACGGATGATCTCTGGGTCAGAAAAAAGGTTAAATAGAAAAGGACGCACATCCTCTAACCGCTCCGGCCCACCCAAATTTAATAATAAAACGCCAACGCGACCCATAGTGTTAACAGATAATTTTTAAATTTTCAGATTCTTTACCAAGTTTAACAATATATCGGTGGAACCGTTAAAACAAATTACAGACAATATCGAACTTAATCAAATTTTGGAGGTTGATCTTGGCGACAATTTTACGTCCCCTCAGTTATCAGTATCAATGGCTTTACGATGGTATCTCCCGTCTGGCTGCCCTAGCGGTGGGTGGGGAAACCCGTTTTCGGCAATTGGCCCTAGAAGGTTTAAAAATCGCTAAAAATGACCCTATCCTCGATCTCTGTTGTGGTGCGGGTCAAACCACCCGTTATTTAGTACCCCTATCCGATCGCTGTACTGGTTTAGATGTCTCTCCCGTGGCCCTGGAGCGAGCTAGTTTAGCGGTGCCGCAAGCGCATTATGTGGAGGGATTAGCCGAAAAAATGCCCTTTAATGCCGGAGAATTCGCCTTTGTTCATACTAGCGCCGCTCTCCACGAAATGGAACCGGAGCAGTTAGAGGAAATCCTCAAAGAAGTGTATCGAGTTCTCAGACCGGGGGGAATTTTTGCCCTCGTGGATTTTCATCGACCCACTAACCCGCTTTTTTGGCCTTCTTTGGCCCTATTTTTGCAATTATTTGAAACCCATACCGCTTGGCAATTTATCGATAGGGACCTGATCCAATCTTTACAGGCGCTCGGTTTTCGTGATTGTCAACAAAAATTATACGCTGGTGGCAGTTTACAGGTGATTCAAGCGGCCAAGTGAAGGGATCGGCCAGGCAAGATTTTCAGAGGCAGTCGGTCATTTATACTAAGTAGGGAAGCTGAGTTCGATCGACTCGGTGCCAGTTATTTTTGAGAAGTAATGACTAGAGCAAAAATTCTACAACCCGATTTAATTTTAGGGGATACGATTCTCGGTCTCAGTCTGGAGATTTTGAGTCGGCATCAGATTAAGGGATTGATTCTCGATGTGGACGATACCCTTGTTCCCCTCCAGGAAACGACGGTTTCTGAGGATTTACAGCGTTGGGTCGATTCCTTGCGTCTTTATCTACCGATTTGGTTGGTAAGCAATAATCTTAGCGAAAATCGTATCGGTGCGATCGCTGATAATTTACAACTTCCCTACCTTCTCGGTGCGGTGAAACCCTCTCGACGCAAACTCCGGCAAGCGATGGCAGCCATGAGTCTCCCCCCCCAACAAATTGCGATGGTTGGCGATCGCTTGTTTACCGATGTTTTAGCGGGAAATCGTCTGGGAATGTTTACCATTCTGGTGAAACCAATGGTAAATCCCTTGACGGGGGGGGCAGCTTATCCAATCCACGATTTTGAGGTGTGGATATCACAAATTCTCGGCGTTTCCCTCCATCCGCAGCATTACTTAATAAAACCTGACCAATCCTCACAGAAGTAAATATTAAAAAATAATTAAGTATAGAGGAAACGATGGAAAAGTAGGAAATACTATAGACAATTTGAAATGAGGTCAGCCGAGATAAAGACCTTAAATATATGAAAGTCAGTAGATAGAAGGTGCCAGTTTTTGCGGATATACGCCAAAAGCTGGCTCTACTGTTTTTGAGTTTTATCTGTTTGGATGTCATACTATAGCGGTTCTCACACTATGTGGCACAGTTAAACCTTTGCTGAACAAGCTTTTTAACATCGATAATGTACCTCTTGCGAACAGGAAACGCTATAAATCCAGTTGTTAAAGACTGATTATTTATTCTCCGTTTTGCATGGGTGCCTGTCCTGGTATGTAGCCCATACTCAACGGATTTAGGATCACATTACCGTGCGCTGTTATCGAAAAAATCAATAATTGCCCGAAGAAGATCAAACCAGAGGATGATAGAAAAGTTAGAATTACCCTTGCAACTATGACCCTAGATATTATCCCCGAAGGGGAAGAACGCAAAGTGGAAGCTGTCAGTAGTGCCGCCATTGATGGTGCGCCGATCGCCTATATTGTCGTCTTAGCCGCCATTGTCACCACCCTTTCTTTTATTCCCTTCTCCATTGTCCTCGCTTCTGGCGGTAGTATGCCCCTCAGTCAAGCGGTTTTTCCCCTCTTGGGTTGGTTACTCGGCCCGATCGCTGGAGCGATCGCTAGTGGCATTGGGTCCTTAATTGGGGCTTTCCTTGCCCCCTACACAGCAGGAATTCCCGCTATTTCGGTCTTTGGGGCGATTTTGTCTAGTTTTGTGGCGGGAACGATGGTTTTAGGCAAAAAACGCCGTTATTGGTGGTTAGGATTAACGTTAATTTTTCTGATTCCCCTGTTTATCTACGCTAACCGGGCGATCGGACTGAACGGCATTTCGCCACGAATCTTTATTGCCGGGGCTTTCGTCGATTGGTCAGCTTTGGTATTATTTATCCTACCAACCCGGACTCTTTTTACCCATTGGATCAAAGGCAGCAATTTGGCCCTAGTAGCGGCGGGAATTTTTGGGGGTACCTGGACCGCCAGCGGCCTCTCCCATTTAGGGGCCGTCGCCATTACCTACTCGATTTTTAACTGGCCCGAAGAAGTCTGGATCGCTTTAATTGGGATCGTTCCCCTAGAAAATCTGATTCGTTCCTTTGTCGGTATGGTGATCGGTTGTGGTGTGATTGCCGGTTTACGGGCGATCGGTCTGGTCAAATCACGAGAGGCGATCTACTAGACCTCTTGTAAAAATCAAAAATTGTTGTTAGGGTTAGGAGTCAGTAGCCGGTCGTCGGGAGTCAGGAGAAGAAAAAAGACAAGAGACGACTAGACTATGCATAAAACCTAAGATTATGTCGAATTTATCCGAGTTTTTAGATATTGTGACCCAATAGCGGCTCGATAACTTATTTTTGCAGGAGGGCTACTGAAATGGGAATACAGCAGTTATCTTAAATGGTGACATAGGAGGTTTTCCTTTTGGGGTGTGGGGTGTGGGGTGTCGGGACGGACGCAAGGGCAAGAATTGCCGCGTTGCGTCCAACCCCCCACCGAAAAAAAAGAGAACTAGCGTTTAAGCCAACTCATCATTGCCCGCAGGTCTTGGCCGACTTCTTCGATCGAATGTTCTGCTTCTTGACGACGCATAGCGGTGAAACCCGGTTTACCTGCTTGATTTTCGAGGACAAACTCTCTGGCAAATTGTCCCGATTGAATTTCCCCGAGGATTTTCCGCATTGCGGTCTTAGTCGCTTCCGTCACCACCCGCGGACCGCGAGTGTAGTCACCGTACTCGGCTGTATTGGAAATACTATCGCGCATTTTGGCCAAACCGCCCTCGACGATCAGATCGACGATCAGTTTCACCTCGTGTAAACACTCAAAATAGGCTAATTCGGGCTGATAACCAGCTTCCACGAGGGTTTCAAAGCCAGCTTTAATTAAAGCACTTAAACCACCGCATAATACTGCCTGTTCGCCAAAAAGGTCGGTTTCTGTTTCCTCGCGGAAAGTGGTTTCCAAAACCCCGGCCCGAGTGCCACCGATACCTTTAGCGTAGGCCATCGCTCGATCGCGTGCTTGGCCGGTAGCATCTTGATAGACGGCGAATAAACAGGGGACTCCTTGACCTTGTTCGTAGGTGCGACGGACGAGATGGCCCGGTCCTTTGGGGGCAACCATAACCACATCGACATTATCCGGGGGAACCACTTGACCGAAATGAATATTAAAGCCGTGGGCAAAAGACAAAACCTTGCCTGGGCTTAAATTCGGGGCAATTTCGTGGAGATAAATCGTTTTCTGCACTTCATCCGGTAAGAGGATCATGATCCAGTCGGCAATTTTAGCGGCTTGGGCCACATCATAAACCGGAATACCGGCTTCTTTGGCTTTGATTGCCGATTTACTGCCGGGATATAGACCAACAATCACATTAACGCCACTATCCTTGAGATTTAATGCGTGGGCATGACCCTGGGAACCATAACCAATAATAGCGATCGTTTTTCCCGCTAATAAATCTAAATTGGCATCCTCATCATAGTACATTCGTGCCATCGAACTCGCTCCTTAACTTCTTTTGTCACTGTGCAAACTCCTAATTATACGGGAAAATCACGCCCGTCAGAAGCATTTGAGCGCCGGTTTCCTGGAGTCACGAAAAAATAGTGTCTAGAAAAAATGAACTAGGCTAATCCGCTTCGCGCTTGATTAGCTTTGGAAACGCTAATCTCACAGATTTTGTGCTTTTGACGCTTCCTTTGGCAGACTTACCGTTTGAGTCCTGACGGCTCGACTAGGCAGCGGTTTTAAGCTAAACGGCGCTTAACCTGCATGATCCAACAGCTATAACCCTTTTGGAGTCTATATCGGTGATCCGAAGTAAAAGCCGTTTAGCTTACCATCCACGTCTGACGACGCTAGTTCCTAACACCGTGGCCAGCAATTCCAAATTCAAACGGTAGTGTAGGATACAGAATTGATTTCGCTTCTGTCCCTCAAAATAGAGTGAACGAGTTGCCCATTGGGTTTTGCAGGAATGGAAGTCCAAGATTTGAGTTTTATAGGGATGCTGAGCT
>NZ_JAPZQM010000016.1:0-31586 GCF_027530565.1 Microcystis sp. LE19-10.1B
GAAAACGGCTTTACGATATTTGGCTGGGAACACTAAATGATATAGCAAAACACTTACATTATGGCTCTTATGGATGTATTCACTCATTTTTCTATTGTACGCCGCGAGCGGCGGGGAATTAGACCCGAAGAGATTAAAAACCGCAACGAGATTAAAACTATCACCAAGATTAACCTCTCTAATACTGCCCGTCCTCTGACGATTATTCGTAATTGTTTGAACTTGTTAGGTTATCAATTAACCAGCAAGGGCAGCCAGAGAATTGCTAAAAAATCTCTAAAAGTTTATCAGATTGTTGCCCCTCAGGATGGGAGAGAACAAGTGTTTCAACAATGGTTATTTAGAGACGAAAAATGTGCGGGAAGTTCTGAGATTTGGTATGAGGACTATCTCTTTTCTCTCACCCAGAAACCATCTCTAGGCGAATCAGAAAATGCTTATATTCAATTAAGTCTAGAATTTAGTCTAGCTATGGAGAAATTGCCTATTTAAGCGACTTTTTTCCCTAAAATGACCACATCAGCCAGAAAATCGTCTAGAGCGGCAATTTGGGGTAAATAACCCCATCGTTGAAAGCCGAATTTTTCAAAGAGACAAATACTGGCTTGATTGTGGGCAAAAATAATACAGATAAGATTAGATATACCCAATTGGGGACAGCGCTCCAAGGCATATTCTACTAATAATTTACCGATTCCACGACCTTGATAATCGGGGGCAATATATAAACTAACCTCTGCCGTTTTTTGGTAAGCGACACGACCATAAAACATCTGTAAACTCAGCCAACCCACCACCCGACCTTCGATCGCTATTACCCAGATGGGATACTGTTCAGGATCGTGCTTTTCAAACCATTCTCGCCGACTTTCGAGGGAAATAGGCTTTAAATCTGCGGTTGCCTTGCGAGTGGGAACAGCAGCATTATAAATCTCGATAATTGTTGGTAAATCTGTTTCTTTAGCCTCGCGAATAATCATAGAATATCAAGTAAGATGAAGTATAACCTAATTTTCCCTTGTCTCCTAACTTCTGAATTATGCTATATCTCTCAATCTTACTTTAAAATTGGGTTTGATAGCGGACGGTAAACTCATTCAAATTGTAATCGTAGGAGAAGCGGATAAAAGACTGGGAATTAACTCGATAGACGGTTTCCAAATTGGGAAGAATATTAAAATCCGTTGCTCCGATCGCATTACTAACCGCATTTTCCACATCATACACGACTCCTTGGGCTAAGAGGGGAATTGCCAACTGAACCACTCCAAATTGAATTAATTGTTCCGTATTTTTCCCCTGTAAACCATTAAAAACCGACAGCAATTGTTCCCCCAAAAGTCGAACGATTTCCCCTTGGCTGCGGGGGGGAGTGCTGGTTAATTTAACTAGGGGAGTATTAAGCAATCCCTCATCTTCACCTCTAGCAAAAGCCACTGCTTGTAAACAATTAGCAGCTTTTTGTAATTCTGTATCTGTATAGTTTTCCTCTAGGGGAAAAGGTGGACTATCGGGACGAATTTGGCACACTTCATTGATATTACGTCCTAAATTTGGTAGCAAGCGATTTAATTCACCTTCAACGCTGAGGGTGACATCGATCCTTTGAATGCGATTGAGGCTATCATCGGGAATTTCATTACTAGGAAAATCCCCCCCTGGACGGGAGATAGCAAAATCACGAGATTGAGAAAATTCGCTGAGAATTGTTCGCAGTTGAATATCAACAAAGGGATTAAAAAGTCCCAACCCGCGACTAGAATCGAAAACAATAACATTCTGATTGCGTCGGTTAAGAAGAAAACGCGTATCGATGTAACTAACCCGTCCTCGATCGAGATTAATCACTCCATTGGTTTGTAATCTCTCCAGTGAAGTGAGCGGACCGTTCAAGGTTAAAGCACCACTAAAATCAAATTGATACAAAGGTTCTTGTTCGATGGATAATCCCGCTAAAGACACTTGGAAATTATTTAAAACTGGAGTAATATTTGTCGTCTGAGGAATGTTGAGAGGCTGCAGCCAGCGACTCACCGGTTTATCGGTTTCTTGATTAATTTCTGGGGTGCGAGGAAGAAAAACTTTCCCCCTAGAAAGACGCACATTCCCCCCGATAATTGGTTGCTGAATTGTTCCCGTTACCATGGCATTCCCAGCAATTAATCCCCGATAAAGACCATTAATTGCTATATCTCCCTCTTGAATATTAACTGTTAAGGGATTAGGATTATTTTTGATGGCTTGAAAGAAAGGTAAAACTCCCACCACAGAAATTTGTCTGTCAGCGATCGAGCCTTGTAATTCCTCTACTGTTAAGTTTTCAGGGGTTAACCCAATGCGGCCATTTACGGTTAAAATCTCTGGAAAAGCAACACTGCGGATAGCGGCATTATCGAGAGTAACTATACCATTTGCTTCTAAATCTTTGATTTTTAAGCCTTCTTTTATATCTAATCTTCCCGTCGCTGAAAGAACTACCTCCCCCTCACCATTAACCCATTCGATGGCGTTTTGACTGATAGCTTCGATCAATTTGATTGCATCGGTTCCCAATTTTGCTTGGATTTTTAATTGATCATTACCCGGTAAGGGAGGATAGGGAATGCTGGCATAGAGTTGGATTGATTCGGAGGAGGTTGTCCGCAAATCAAAACGATACTGGTTATAGGTAAATAAACCAATTATATCTTGATTAATATTTTGGGCATTAATTGCACCATCAATAAAGGCAAAGTTACCCTGAATACGAGGATTTAATAAAGTTCCTGTAATTTGTCCTTGAGTTTTTAGACTACCGGACAAATCTAAGGGAAACTGCACAAAATTTCTCAAGAGATCGAGAGAAAGATTTTCCACGGCAAAACTTCCCTCTACTTTTTTTATGGAAAAATCACCCGCTAAAAATACGGAAGAATCTCGTGATTTTAATCTAATCGGTTCTATCCTGAGCAACTGACGATTTAAGTTAAGATTAATTGTTACTTCATCAATCGGAATTAATTGGGTATCGGTGGTGACAATTCCGAGAGGGTTAACAATATTTACTGTCGGTCTTTGGGGTCGCCATTCCCATCTATTGCCCTGAAATTGTACGCTAAGATCGGGATTTTTTAAAGTCCCGGTTAAGGCTATATTTGCTTGATAACGGCCGCGAAAATCTAGTTCGGAAGGTATCCCGACTACCCCTCTTTCCCCTGCTAATTGCTGGATTATTTCTTCAATTTTTGCCCGCAAATTTACCTGTTGTGCTAGGGAAGCTTCGGGATTACCTACTCCTAGGGGACTAAGTTGAATAGCTGGGTCATTCTCTGAGGAGAAAAAGTTGATTAAACTGGTTAAATCATAGATACTAGCAACTGATAATAAATCTTGAATATAACCTTGATCTACCCTGAGTTTAGCTTCTATTGCTTGGGTTTGCCAATTAAACAAACCTTGCAGATTATATTGACTTGCACCCGCTTGTAAATTCCCCGCTTGCAGTTGAACTATGGAATCCCGATAAACCAAATTTGCCGTTAATTTTTCCCCAATTAAGTTACCTAAACTAGGTTGATTAATCTCTAGTTGTCCCTGTCCCTGTAAGTCAAATAAATTGATGTCTAGATTGGCACTCAATTGGCCAGTAATAATCCCCGGAATATTGTAGGCTGCCGTGGGAGATATTTTCAGGATTTCTAGGGGAAAATTGGCAATCTGAACATTTAAATTTTCTCCGCTTCGTTTAGCTGTTGCTAGAAAAGGAGTTTGATTTCCAAAAGCTTGGCGAATATTTATCTCTAAGGGAAGATAGGGCAGCAGACAATTATTTTGTTGACAAGGATCAAAAGTTAAGTCAATAATGTCCTGATTTCCCCGCAGATTTAAACTAATATTTTGACAGATTCCTGCTTGCATACTTCCTTTTAAGACAGGTTCAAAAAGTCGCTCATTAATGCTAAAGTTAGCTAAATTGATATCCCCTTTGATTTGTATATTTCCCACTTTTTGCCAAGCAGTTAAGAGATTTTTCCCCGTGATTTGTCCTTGAAATTCTCCGATCCCTGTCAGTGTCGATTCTTTGGGTTTTAGGTTAGAATCAATTGGTAAAAGCGATATAATCTGAGTTAGCGGTACAGCAGCAAGATCGGTTTTTGCCTGTAGATTTAAGTTAACCTCAGCGATATCGGGTTGACTGATAAGATTAGCTAAAAGAATATTTCCTCGCACATCAAAGCTATTTTCTCCCCACTGTGCCGAAAGATTATTAACCTGAATTGGTGTTACTCCCTGCCAAATTTCTTTAATATTTCCCGCTAAATTGGCACTAAAATCTAGGTTAGGAATCGAGATTGATTTTATTCCTGGCAATTGCCCCAGTAGGGCAGCGGGATCGAGATTAGCGGCAATAATATCACTTTGCCAGAAGTTATTATTCAGTCGTGCCTTAGCTTTAATCTCTCCTTTGGCTACATGAATACGAGAGTTAAAAACTGCTTTGACACTGCCTAAGTTGAGTCGTTTTTCTAGCAGAGAGTCGAAAATAGTTTGGGCATTTCCTGTTGCTTGAAACTTCGTTTGGTCAATATTCAACGCTAGGGGAACATTAGTCTGAAAATTCTCTAAGCTACCCAGAATATTAAAAATACCGTTGTTTAACTGAATATCAGTATTAATCGGATTATTATCCACTAACAACCGAGTATTTACCCTAGCATTGACGGTGGACAAATTAGGGATTTTTCCCGCTAGTAAATTATTGATTGCACCAGTGAAATTGACTTGGGTTTTCCCTAGACTAACAGGAATATTTATATTGGGTAAAAACGGATTTAAGTTAATGCCAGCCGTATTAACTATACCGCTTAAAATACCTTGTTCCAGTTGGGTTGTCGTTCTCAGGGATTGATTATTGACAAATAACTGTATATCCCCCTCTCCGCGCCAAGTTTGTAAATCCGTTAAAGTACCGCTAATCAGAGCATTTATTCTGCCAGCAAAGCTGATTTTTGCCCTGCCTAAACTAACGGGAACTGTTAAATTTTCCACTAGAGGATTGAGACTAATTCCCCCAGTGTTGACTGTTCCTGTCAGGAAACCTTGATTTAGTTTGGCTGTGGCAATTAAAGGATTATTATCTACTAATAAATCCAGATTCCCTTGACCTTGCCAACTGCTGAAAATATTATTTTTATTCTTCAGCAATTCCCCTAAATAACCTTGTAAATTAATTTGCGATCGCAGTAATTTAACCTGGGTTGGTAAGTTAGGCAATAGGGAATTAATCGGCAATCCCGCTAAGAAAGCGTTAGCCTGAAGATTTCCTTGCAATACTTGACTATTGACTGAAATTGTGCCTTGTTTACCGCTAATTCTTAAGTTAGCAACTCCGTTTAAAGTATTAATATTAAGTTGGTCAATTTTGCCACTAACTTGAATATTAGCTGTCTCTAAATTTAAGGGTTCTAAGGTTTCTAGGTAGGGGCAAATGCTATCTAAATATTGACAAACAAGAGGCACAAAAGGAGTCAATAAAAAGTTATTACCCGTGATTTTTCCCTGGACTAATTTGCTAGTAAAATCACCATTACCATTAACCTGTAGTTTGCCGCCATTTGTTTTAATGACCGTATCGGTTAAATTTATTTTGTTGCCCCCTAAAAATACTTTACCCTCCCCGGCAACATTGATTAATCCTGACTGATTAACCCTGGGTATTTGCCAATTAATTAATAATTGTGGCAGTCCTAAACTACCCCTAGCTTTAATATTAGCTTGCAGATCGTTTATATTAATTTTAGCGGGAATTGTTGCCAGTTGAGATAAAATTTTTCTCGTGGGAAAATTGGCTTGTAAATTCAAATCAATCGGCATTTTGGTCCCGTCAAGAGGTTGATTTTTTTGCAGGGATTGCAGAATATTTAACTGCAATTTTCCTTCTCCTTTAATTTCTCCACCTGCGACGGGTTTAATTTGAATTTTATCTAAATTAAGACGATTGAGATTTGTTTGAAAATTACTGGTTATTGATTGAATAGGAATTTGCTCAAAAATAATCGGTTTGCTGTTGCTAACAGTTCCTTTAATTAGAGGTTGATCTAGTTTTCCCGTCACTTGAAAAGTAGAGCGTGCTTCTCCCCGTAAATCTAGAGGTGATTGCAGATAAATAATTCTTAAAAGTTGTTGTAAATCCACCGATTCTAGAGCGACATTGAGATGATAACCAGTTTGCCAATTTACTTCTCCTCTCACCTCAGTTTTAATCTTGCCAATACTTGCGTTCGCCTGTTCAACTAATACTTTATCTCCCTGTAAATTTAACTTAGTTGTTAGCTTAATTGGATACTGAAAAGGTTGGAATTTTCCCGCTACATCCGTCACCTGAAAATTACCATTTCCTTCGGTTTGATTTAGCTTTGCCCAACTGGGAATATTGAGAGCAATATTGGCATTTACTTGTCCTTGATTGAATTGGAAATTGCGATTAGGAATTAAAGTTAATAGTTCACTTAAATTTAAACGATCAATCTGAAGATTAGTTTGACTTTCACCCGTTTTTAACGCCGTTTCTCCTTGAATTTTTACTTGACTTTTGAGGATTTCTGCGCTAAGATCGTAGGTGAGAGGTTGCCTTTGATTATCAAGAAATCTTCCCTGACCATCGGCTTTAATTTCTATCGGTTTTTTCAGGGTATAGGGTTGGATAGTAATAGCTGCCTTCTCCACCTGAACACCCAGATTTAACTTAATAGGTGCCTCCCGCTCAAAGTTACTAGATATTTTTTCTAAATTATCGAGCCATTGACCATTTTTATCCTGATCGAGATAAATACTGGGATTAATTAACTTGACATCAACCGGCAGCGGCAGACCTAAAAGTAAGGGCAGCGGATTTAATCCCAATTCGATCGCATCAATAGATAAACTATCAGCAGAATTGGCCGTAGCTGGAATTTCCGATTTACCGATACGGATGCGATTAAAATAAAAGCCCTCTATCTTACCTACCCTGACGGGTCTATGCAGCATTTCACTGAAGATATTATCTAAAATTGGGGTGAGACGTTCATAAACTAAATAACGAGTCGTAAAATAGCCAAGGGAGGTAATTCCTAGGAGAGTAATTCCCCCGACAATTAAAGTAGAAGGCCGGCGTAAAAATCGACCGATACTCAGAAAAAGATTAGGACGAGAAGAAGGATCGCCAGGGGAGTTACTCATAATTGTTTACCTCACACACACCAAAGAAAGGGCAACGGCTCACCAGAGCTAATAAACTATGATAATTCACCGCAGCACTGATAGCCCTCAATCGATTAATTGCCATTTTTTAGGCAATTATTGGGCTTAAATCCTGTGAGGAAGTCAAGGGATGCGGTCAATTAAAAGCCTCTCTCCCCATCTTAGCCTAAGACTCGAATGGCTGGCTAAAATTTTCAACAATCCGCCAAAATCTGCCTAGCTTCAACAGTCAACCGAATTAATATTGATCACCCCACCAGTTCAAGCAGAATATTGCTCGGATCAATAGGTTCGGAAATTGAAGATTGAGAGAAAACTTGTGCGGACAGACAACAATCCGGCGCAGTCTGGAACAACAACCAGAAGTATTCAGTCTTAGAATATTGGGACTAGCACGTCTATTTTTACTGCAAAAAGCGTCTTATAGATAAAGATTATGAAAGCCAGATTATCGATCGCCCTAACCGCCCTAATGACCTTGGGCATAACTGCCACACCAGCGGCCAACTTTGACGAACAGGACATCGAGCAGACCCAGGTAGTAGCGATCGCTCGTCCCTACGGAGGTAATAAATTTGACCTGCTAGTATTGGAACAAATTCCGGGAAAACAGAAGTGTTGGAGCGAAAGCGGCTCAAATCCCGTCATGATTGACCCGCTGCTCCTCAACTTTGACTTTACCGGCATTTGTCGCCGCGCCACTGATAGTAATGGTTATTCTATCCGTCTCGATGGCCGGGATTTTGGGCTAGATTACATCCTGCGTATTGTGGAACGCAATGGCGAATTATACTTAGTGGGAACTCCCCGGGATGCGCGCAGACCGGAATTAGTGGTGGGAAGAACCCGAGGAATGCAAACAGGATTTATGAAAATTATCCTCGAACCGGGTTGGAGATTTAGCCGTCGTACCTTTGAAGGCAAAAGTTTAGGCCACTTCTACTTTAGCGGCAAAGAAGCGGAAGTTCTCGCAGCCACCGGCAGACCTCCCCTCAGCGAAACCACTCCTCCCCCCAGTTCTGGGTCTAGTTTTCAGGATATTAGCGGCGATATCTATAAAACTGAGATTGAAAAAGCGATCGCGCTTGGGGTAGTGGCCGGTTTTAAAGAAGATAACACCTTCCGCCCCGAAAATCCCGTCACCAGGGAACAATTCGTCTCGATGATTATTGAAGGGATGGGAACTGTCACCAAAATTAACCTAGAAGAGATTCCCCCCGGCAGCGGCAGTTTTAACGACGTAGAAGCGACGCGCTGGAGTGCCAAAAAAATCCAATGGGCCCGGGCCAATGGTATTGTTGCCGGCAAAGCTAACGGCGAATTCCGTCCCACCGACCCCATCACCAGGGCCGAATTGATGGCGATTCTCAAACAGGCCGCCACCTACCTGAAAACTCAGCAAAAACAAGCCCCCGATTTAGCCCAAACTAAAACCCCCGTCAATTTTTCCGATACTTCCGGCCATTGGGCCGCCAGTTTAATTACCCAGATGTCGGGATTTTGCGGTGTGGCCTCTCCCTTGAACGAACGGGGTAGTTCTTTTGTACCAAACGATCCCGCCCGTCGTAACTACGCAGCAGCCGCCATCGTCCGTACCCTCGATTGTGTTAAAACCGCCAAAAAATAAGTAGGGTTTGCGGCAAAAAGTTTTTCTTAGGGTTAGATTGTGGGGTTTTACCCATTTTTAGGAGGTCAATTACCTAATTTTCAGGGCAAAAGTCCCCCAATTTTCCCCCCGCTCACTCCCAGTCCCGGAACTTTTTGATCTCAAAAAGGCCTAGGCACTCATGCAAAAGGAGGAATCAATAATCAGTCTTTAATAACCAGATTTAGTATGATTACTGGTCACTGATTACTGATCACTGATTACTGATTACTGATTACTGATTGTGGTTGTTAATTTTTACTTTAGGTATGCCGTCGGGTATTCTCGCTAGACTGGAAAATAATGCACCTCGGCTAGACAAAATCCTATGGTAAAGCTGCTCGAAAATCCTCTCCGAGTGGGATTGCGACAAGAAAGAACCCCAGAACCCCTAATTTTAGTCATTTTTGGGGCATCGGGAGACTTAACCCAAAGAAAACTGGTTCCTGCTCTCTATCAACTGAAACGGGAAAGACGACTACCGGCCGAATTAACCATCGTTGGTACAGCGCGCCGAGAGTGGAGTCATGATTATTTTCGCCAACAGATGCGCCAAGGCATCGAAGAATTTTCCGACGGGATTGGCAGTGAGGAATATTGGCAAGACTTCGCCCAAGGGTTGTACTATTTCCCCGGCAACATGGACGATCCGGAAAGTTACGCCAAAATGAAAGTTTTTCTGGAAGAATTAGACGGAATCCGGGGAACCCGTGGCAATCGAGTCTTTTATCTAGCGGTTTCTCCTAATTTCTTCCCTCCCGGTCTTAAAAACCTTGGCGCGGCTGGAATGCTGAAAGACCCAATTAAACACCGGTTAGTGATCGAAAAACCCTTTGGCAAAGATCTCAGTTCTGCCCAAGTTCTCAATCGAGTCGTACAAGAGGTTTGTCAGGAGAACCAAGTTTATCGCATTGACCACTATTTAGGCAAGGAAACCGTCCAAAACTTATTGGTGTTCCGATTTGCTAACGCTATCTTTGAACCCCTCTGGAATCGTCAATTTATCGATCACGTCCAGATTACCGTGGCCGAAACCGTGGGAGTGGAGGAGCGGGCCGGATATTACGAAAAATCGGGAGCTTTGCGCGATATGGTGCAAAATCACCTGATGCAGTTATTCTGCTTGACGGCCATGGAAGCGCCCAACGCTATTAACGCTGATAGTGTCCGCGGCGAAAAAGTCAAAGTCCTGCAAGCGACTCACCTGGCCGATATTAATAACCTGGAAAAATCCGCCATCCGCGGCCAGTATAAAGCCGGTTGGATGAAAGGAAAACCCATTCTGGGCTATCGGCAAGAACCGGGGGTTAATCCGGAATCGACCACCCCCACCTACGTGGCCATGAAATTAATGGTAGATAACTGGCGTTGGCAGGGTGTCCCTTTCTATCTGCGTACCGGTAAACGTCTGCCGAAAAAAGTTTCCGAGATTGCCATCCAATTCCGCCATGTGCCGTTATTAATCTTCCAATCGGCAGCCCAACAAACTAATGCAAATGTACTGAGTATGCGAATCCAGCCTAACGAAGGTATTGCCCTCCGTTTTGAGGCGAAAATGCCGGGGTCGGAATTACGCACGCGCACGGTAGAAATGGACTTTAGTTATGGTTCCTCCTTCGGTGTCACCAGTGCCGATGCCTATAATCGCCTACTTTTAGACGCTATGCTAGGAGATCAAACCCTATTTACCCGTTCTGACGAGGTAGAAGAAGCATGGCGCATCGTTACTCCCGCTCTCGCCGCTTGGGACGCTCCCGCCGATCCCGCCTCCGTACCCCAATACGAAGCGGGTACCTGGGAACCCACAGAAGCGGAATTTCTCCTTAACCGCGATGGCCGTCGTTGGCGAAGACTCTAAAACAGTGAACAGTGACCAGTAATCAGTGAGCAGTAAACAGTGAGCAGTAATCAGTAAACTAAAAACTCACATCTGATAACTGATAACTCACCTCTGATAACTGGTAACTGAATCACTGATAACTGATAAGTGGGTGGGTGAAATTAAATATAAGATGAACGTAGGTTGGGTTGAAGCATGAAACCCAACGCCCGCATGGGTTACGCTACCGCTAACCCATCCTACAAATAATTGTGCCTCCCTACTTAACTGGTAACTGATAACTGATAACTGATAACTGATAACTGACATGACCACCCAAAGCCCCCCCATTGTCTCCCTGCAAGCACCGAAAGATGTTTCCATCGATGTGATCGAGCAGGAACTGCGCGATATCTGGCAATCCTATAATGATAATGAGGATGGTATGGCCGCCACCCGGGCCACCACCTTTAGCTTTATTGTCTATGAACCCGATGCGGTACAGGAATTGTTAACCCTTCTCGGCTATTACACCGGCCCGATTGATGGTATTGCCGGTCCCCGGACTCACGCCGCGATCAAAGTCGCCCAGAAGGACCTAGAACTAGAAGTAACTGGGCTTTCTAGCGATGAATTTGTCGCTCGGTTAAGGGCGGCCTGGGAAGCGGAAAAAAACGCCGAGGACGGGGCTAATCATCGTCAATACGCCGCCGATTTGGATGCGATTGGGGTCGCAGATGCGATCGCTGCTTCCAATCCCTGTCGCATTATTACCCTCTGTCCCACCGCCGAGGCCGATGAAGGGGTGAAAGCCTCCGTTTCTGCCTATTGTCCCGTTAACAAACGTAGTCAGAATACTTTAGTTTGCTGTGAATACGTTACTTTAAGCGGTACAGCGGAAGCTTTGGAACGAATTGGCGGCATTATTTCCGAGTTAACTATTCCCAGTTTGCCCAAATTTCTCTGGTGGAAAGCCAGTCCCGACGGCGAATATGGACTATTTAAGCGTTTGGCCAGTCAATGTGATACGATTATCGTCGATTCCAGCACTTTTCGGGAACCGGAAACGGAACTGCTGCAAGTGGGGGATTTATTAGCCACAGATGTACCATTAGCTGACCTGAACTGGAGTCGTCTCGCTCCTTGGCAAGAACTAACCGCCGAGGCTTTTGATCCACCGGAGCGCCGGGATGCTATTCTGGAAGTCGATCGCATCACTATTGATTACGAAAAGGGCAATCCTTGTCAAGCTTTTATGTTCCTCGGTTGGATGGCCAGCCGGTTACAATGGCGACCAGTGGGATATAGTCACCGGTCGGGAGATTACGCTATTCATCGGATTAGCTTCCTCGGTCAGGACCAGCGTTTAATTGAGGCGGAATTAGCCGGTGTTCCCGTGGCCGATTGGGGTGAAGTACAAGGAGATCTGATTAGTATTAAACTCACTTCTACTAATCTTCAGGCTGATTGTTGTACGGTAATTTGTTCGGGAACTACTGGCTGTATGCGGATGGAAGCTTCGGGAGGGGCCCAATCTTGCCGCGTTGAACAAGTGTCCCATCTGGAAGACCAAAAAACAGAAACTCTGCTAGGTAAACAGTTACAGCGTTGGGGCCAGGACGTGCTTTATCAAGAAAGCATGAAAGTCACTAGCGCTATCCTCAAATTATCCCAACCGGATTAGCAAATTAGCAACAATAATCCCACCCACTTTGGAGAGACCTTGTTAACAAGGTCTCTCGATATTTATCCGGCAGTCAGCACCTGATTAAAACCGATAATTATAAGTAGGTAGGCGTTAAAAATTATCAGACACCCCCCTTATCAAGGGGGGCAGGGGGGATCGAACCTAAAATCCATTTTTAATTTAATTATAACCAGCTACTTACCTTTTCAGAAAACAGGTTATCATAAAAACAGAGCTTTGCTTTCAAGGGGGCAATATGGTCGCAACCACTGAGAAACGCTACACAGTCGCAGAATACTTTCAACTAGAGGAAACTGCCACCGACAGACACGAGTATCGAGATGGAGAAATTATTATTATGACTGGGGGAACTCCTAACCATAATCGCATTGCGGGAAATTTTTACAGAAGATTTCCCTTAACTATCCAGAATCAAGCCTATGATATATTTATCACCGATCTACGCTTGGCAATACCCACCTATAATGTGTACACCTATCCCGATCTTATGATCGTTAAGGGAGAACCAATTCTTGAAAGAGGACGCACCGATACGATTACCAATCCACAGGTGATTATCGAGGTTTTATCAAAATCTACTCAAGACTATAATCGGGGTGATAAGTTTAAATTTTACCGCTCTCTTGATAGTTTTGAAGAATATATTTTAATCGATCAATATGGTTATTATATAGAACAATTTCATAAAAGGGGCGATCATTGGGCATTTCGAGATTATCACGATCAAGAAGCGATTTTAACTTTGTTTTCTCTAGATTTTCAAATATCCCTGACAGATTTATATCAGCGAGTCGATTTT
This sequence comes from Microcystis sp. LE19-10.1B, assembly GCF_027530565.1. NCBI lineage: Bacteria > Bacillati > Cyanobacteriota > Cyanophyceae > Chroococcales > Microcystaceae > Microcystis > Microcystis sp. LE19-10.1B. Next base: position 13,193 of record NZ_JAPZQM010000016.1, read on the forward strand.
ACCGCAATTGAAGTATCCTAATGACTCAACTATTTTTGCCGCAAAAGTCCTGGTATGATTAACTCCCAATCCAACTTTAAAAACCCACTCCCTAATTCATAAAAAAAGGCAGGCCAGGACCCACCTTGTTTAAACCTGAGATATTAGCGATAATTAGGCTTCATCGAGGGCGGCAATACCGGGTAAAACCTTCCCTTCGAGTAATTCCAAACTAGCGCCACCACCGGTGGAAATATGGCTCATTTTTTCCGCCACTCCCACTTTTTCCACCGCCGCTACCGAGTCACCACCACCGATAATGGTAGTTGTACCCGTAGCGGTTAAATCGGCTAAAGTGTGAGCGATCGCATCTGTACCCGCCGCAAATTTATCGAACTCGAACACCCCCATCGGGCCATTCCAGAGGACAGATTTACAGTTAGATAAAGCTTCTTGGAAAACTTTAACTGATTCAGGTCCGATATCCAATCCCATCCAACCATCGGGAATATTTTCGACCTTGACGATTTGGGACTCGGCATCTTTATCGAATTTATCCGCTAACACCACATCGGTAGGAAGGAGGAATTCCACTCCTTTTTCTTTAGCTTTCGCTTCCAGGGATTTGGCTAATTCCAGTTTGTCCTCTTCCACCAAAGACTTACCAACACTTAAACCGCGGGCCTTGTAGAAAGTAAAGATCATACCGCCACCGATGAGCAGTTTATCGCACTTTTCCAATAAAGTTTCGATCACGCCAATTTTACTAGAAACCTTAGAACCGCCGATAATCGCCGCTAGGGGACGTTGGGGAGTTTCAATAGCTGCTTGTAGGTAGTTTAATTCTTTTTCAATCAAATAACCCGCCACCGAGGGGCTGAGATAGTGGGTAACGCCTTCCGTAGAAGCGTGGGCGCGGTGGGCGGTACCAAAAGCATCATTAACGTATAAATCGGCGTTAGCGGCTAATTTTTTGGCAAAATCGGGATCATTTGCCTCCTCTTCACCGTGGAAACGCAGATTTTCTAAAAGGGCCACTTGACCGTTAGACATTTGACTAATCGCTGCCGTCACTCCCTCACCAATACAATCGGGACACATGATTACTTCTTGGCCCAATAATTCCGAGAGACGTTTAGCTACAGGGGTCAGACGCAAATTTTCTTTAACTTGACCGTCGGGGCGACCCATGTGGCTGCATAAAATAACCTTAGCCCCTTTTTTGATTAAATCCTCAATGGTTGGTAGTGCCGCCCGAATGCGGGTATCATCGCTGATTGCCCCGGTGGCTTTGTCCATGGGAACGTTAAAATCGACCCGGACTAAGACCCGTTTGCCCGCTAAATCAGCTTCTGTTAAATTCGCTACTGTTTTTTTTGGCACAGCCCATAACCTCCTAGATTGCTTACCGTACAATAAAGATTAAATCAGGGTATCGCTACTTGCGGCAATTACTTTGACAAAGATTATTTCAGATTTGGGGATCAGTTTTGCAGTTCTAAGACTGATTTGCCCAGAAAAATTTGATTGGAGAGACTTGCTAATTATGTTTGAGACGATTTTATTTCCCATCGACCACAGCCGCGAAAGTCGTGACGCGACCAGTAGTGTGATCGAATTAGTCAAAATCTTTGACAGTCGTTTGATCCTGTTGTCGGTGGTGGAAACGACACCCGCCGGAGAAATTGCCCCCGACGATAAGATGAGTTCGATCGAAGCGGTGGATAGATTGTTACAATCGGTGCGGGCGATTTTTGCCCAAGCTGACATCACTGCGGAAATGATTGAACGGGAGGGAATACCCTCTTTTGTCATCTGTGATGTGGCCGATGAAGTTAATGCCGACCTGATCGTTATGGGTTGTCGCGGTTTAGGATTAACCAGCGAAGGTGTGTCCGAAAGCGTCACCACCAAAGTTATTAACCTTGCCCCCTGTCCAGTGTTGATTATCCCTTAATCAGTGAGCAGTTATCAGTGAGCAGTTATCATACTAAATCCAGTTATTAAAGACTGATTATCTATTCCTCCTTTTGCCTCTTGCCCCCCCGACGTCGGGGGGGTTGCCTCTTGCCTATCCTGATATGTCGCCTATACTCAACGGATTTAGTATCAGATGTGAGTTTTCAGTTCACTGATTACTGTTTACTGTACGGCTACGCCGTGCCTTTGGCAACACTGAAACAAGGCTCCCCATCTCCCCCGTCTCCTGAGAGAAATGTAACGAATTGTGAGAGTTTCAGCCGTCAACCCTTGAAAACTCGATCGATGGGGTTGCTTGAAGTAATTCTTAGGCCTAAAGTGTAATCTTAAAGTTTTATGATCAATTTTCCTGTTGATCGGAAAAAGGAGAACTCAAACACAATGGCTGAAACTGGATACAAACAGGTGGTGACACCCTACAATGATGATCCGTTCATTGGTCATCTAGCTACCCCCATTTCCGCTTCTGGTTTTACCAAAGCTTTTATTGGTAACTTACCTGCCTATCGTCCCGGTCTAGCTCCGATTCTGCGCGGTCTAGAAGTGGGTATGGCCCACGGTTATTTCCTCGGTGGTCCCTGGGTTGTCCTGGGTCCCCTGAGAGACTCGGAATATGCCAATCTCGGCGGCTTAATCCCCGCTTTGGCCATGGTTCTCTTGGCTACGGGTTGTTTAGCTAGTTATGGTCTTGTCTCTTTCCAAGGTAAGGCCGCTAGTGGTGATCCGCTGAAATCCTCCGAGGGTTGGAGTCAATTCGCCGCCGGTTTCTTTATTGGTGGTATGGGTGGCGCTTTTGTGGCCTATTTCCTCCTAGAAAATCTTGGTGTCGTTGATGGCATCATGCGCGGGGTTTTTAATCAATAATTAACCCTTGTTCTACCTGATTATCATTTCCTTATTTTTTTACTAGGAGCATTTGACATGACTGGTGCCTACGCAGCTTCTTATCTGCCTTGGATTTTAATCCCGATCGTCTGTTGGTTAATGCCAGCCGTGGTTATGGGTTTGTTATTTATCTATATCGAAAGTGAATCCTAATTTAGTCTAGGATTCCTACAATTAAGGACTTGAAAATTAGCTATTTGATAGTTAGTTTTCAAGTCCTATTTTCTGAGGAAAAAGGAAAAGTATTGACCAGATGAAAATTGGTAAAACCCCACACCCTACACCCCACAACCCACACCCCACACCCTACCCGCACCGAAAAACTTTTTGCCGCAAACCCTACTTATAAAGCGGTTAGATAGCGGATTTTTTCCAACAATAGGGAGGGTTGAATCGGTTTGAGGAGATAGTCGTCAATGCCATGACGACCGAGAAAATTAACGCTGATTTCAGGGGTATCATTCAAGATTAGCACTTTACTGGCTTGAGTTTGGCTAGATTTTTTTAAAAGGTGACAGAGATGATATATATCGGGCATTTTTCGATCGACAATTATAATACTTGGCTGCACGATCTCAATTTTTTTGATAGCGGAGACACTATCGATTAACCAAATAACTTGATAATGTGCCACCATCAATAACTCACAAATAAGATTGGCAATTTCTTCGTCACTTTCAATTAAAACTACAGTGGGATGGTGGTGATTAAAATGGGGATTATTATCCGAGGGTTGGCGCTGGGATTTGGGGGGCTTTTGTTGAGGTAAACGGACGGTAAAAATGGAACCTTTATCTAAGCAAGATTCTACCTCGATCGTGCCGCGATGGAGTTCCACTAATTGTTTAGTTAAAGCCAATCCTAATCCCACACCACCATAACGACGTTTGCGAGAGCCATCCAATTGGGTAAATTTTTCAAACAGAAGCGGTATTTTTTGAGCAGGAATGCCGATGCCCGTGTCCTCTACCTGAAAAATGACCTGACTGCCTTCTTTCCACAGTCTCAGCGTGACAGCACCCTGTTCGGGGGTAAATTTCAGGGCATTTTTTAACAAGTACAAAAGTATCTGCTGAACTCGATCATAATCGGCATAAAAATAATGCTCTTTTTCGGTAATTTTCATCTCTAAAATTAGATTAATTTCTTTAATTTCTGCCTCTGTTTTGATAATTTCTAAAACATGATTACAGAGATATTTTAGCGAAAATTGTTTAATATCTAAAACAGCTTTTCCTGCCGAAACTTGCGAGAAATTAAGCAAGTCATTGATTAATTCTAATAGTTTATTGCCGTTATCCTGAATAACTTTTAGATATTGTTTTTGTTTGTCGGGAGGTAAAAAATTACTAGCTGCCGAGCATTTTTGCAGGGTACTGGACAAACCGATAATACAAGTTAGGGGAGTTAATAACTCATGACTCATATTATTTAAAAATTCACTTTTGCAGAGGTTAGCGGCTTCTGCGGCCATTAAAGTATCTTGTAATTCTTGGGTTCTTTCTATTACCCGGCGTTCAAAAATATCTTTTTGTTCCTGTACTTGAGAATATAATTGCGCTTGATAGATAGCGATGGCGAGATGTTCACCAATCTGACCTAAAAATTTCTTTTCTTGCGGCAACCATTGGCGTTTTTCTTGACATTGATGGGCAATTAATAAACCCCACAATTCTTCTTGTACCACAATCGGGGCGATTAATTTTGATTGCACTTGGTGTTGTCGCAAAAATTCGGACAAACAGAAGGAAGAAGAATAGTTAACATCCACATCATCCACAGCCAGAATTAATCCTTGACGGTACTTTTCTTTGTATTGGGGAATATAGGAAAAACAATCGTCTTCGGGGGTTAAATTTAACACCGAATTTATCTGGTCAGAAATGCGCGACTCGGAAGTTATTTTTCCCTTTACCTCACCGGTACTGGGGAAAAATTGATAAATTAACAATCGGTCCACTTGCAGAAACTCCCGCGCTTCCCTGACTACGGTTTCCAGAATCACCGGTAACTCCAGACTCTGACGCATTTGCGTGATGACTTGGTTTAATAATCTTTCCTGTTGGATTTGTTGGGATAGGGCAGCTTCTACCGGTTGACAAACGGAGAAGATGCGGGAACAATCTCTATCAGCAGACGGAGAAGAAATTATCGAGAGAATTTTGACTAAAATTTTATTTTGAAAACTGCTGACATTAATGGATAGAGGCAGATTTAAAATTTGATAACCCTGCTGAATTTTTGGGTTGTGGAGAGACTTGACAGCCAGTCCTTGCAGAAAATTTTTAATCGTGTTCGCTTCAAAACTAATGCGGACTTCGTACTGAAAATTATTCCCTTGGGGACTGGCTAACAATAAAGCTTGTAGGTCAGTGGAAAGCAAGAGTTGATAGATTTCTCCTGTCTGTGGGGGAAGATCTCTTTCACTTAGACTAATCCTCGGTGCTGTCACCTGTATTGCCAACTGTCCCCACCAAGAACGAATTTGTTCGAGGTGAGTAGATGACAACACTTGACAGCAAACATAAGCGGGAGAAGCGTTCATTTATCAGTTATCAGTTATCAGTTATCAGTTATCAGTCATCAGTTATCAGTCATCAGTTATCAGTTATCAGTTATCAGTCATCAGTCATCAGTAAGGTGATGGGGGGACTGGGGACTGGGGTTTGGTCAAGTTTTCTTATTCCCTATCCCCTACTATTCCCCAATCCCTATTCTTAACAGTGTTTCTCATAAGTGGGAAATGTAACCTAATTTGATATCAACTCCTGACGACCGACCACTGGCTCCCCAAAACGAAAACTTCGCACCTCACCATTAAGATAACTGCTATAAATTGCCGCAGACAGATATAATCATCTCTATCTACCTAAGAATGATCCCTCGATCGAGACCCTGATTCTCAAAACCTAATCATTATTTAACCTGACTCTCAAAACTTATGCATCGTATTGCTCCCCAAGCGGGTGGTTGGACAGCAGATACCGAAGGGGTGATTATTATTGACCAAAATCCGGCCCCGATTGTTCTCCTCACCATGGCTGATACCGATATTCAAACTCTAGCGGCAGCTATCGACCATCTACCCGATAATTTTCCCGCAATTCGCGCCCTCAATTTATCGCAGTTACAGCAGCAATACAGTATCGATAACTATGGGGACAAGGTACTATCCCAAGCAAGAGTGATTATTCTTCGCTTATTGGGGGGACGGGGGAGTTGGTCCTACGGGTTGGAAGTAGTTAAGGAAATTGTCGAGGAAACCGGTGCGACTTTATTTGTCCTCCCGGGAGAGGATAAACCGGATTTAGAGTTGATGAGTCATTCCACTGCTTCCCTGACTACTGTTAATCAGTTATGGTGCTATTTCACGGAAGCAGGGATAGATAACTGGATTAATGCTGCTAAATTTATCGCGCATACCTGTCTCCATCTCGACTATCCTCCCTCTCCTCCTGGGGTTGTCCCTCGGTTGGGAATCTATTCCCAGATAACCCTATCCCAACCCCAAGCACGGACTTGGATACTTTTCTATCGTTCCCATTATCTCGCGGGTAATACCAAAGCTATCGATGCTTTAATCAGCGCTTTCACCCAAAGAAATATGGAAACTGTCCCTATCTTTCTCTCCTCTCTGCGGGAAATTGAAGTGCAAGAGGAACTATTAACCCTCTTTTCCCACCATCCCCCAGACTTAATTCTCGATACCACTAGCTTCTCTATCCAACGACCAGAAGACAAACAAAATCATCACTTCTGGCAGTCTCTCAATAAACCCATCTTCCAAGTTATCCTCAGCAGCAGCAGTTTAGAAGCTTATCAACAGGGTTATCAAGGTCTTTCCCCCCGGGATGTGGCCATGAATATCGCTTTACCGGAAATGGATGGCAAAATTATCACCCGCGCTATTTCCTTTAAATCTGTCCTCACCCGACATCCCAAACTGGAAACGGAAATAGTTATCTATCAACCCCTCCCCCACCGGGTTGATTTTGTCGCTGATTTAACCGCAAACTATTGTCAACTCTCCTCCCTTCCCAACTCCCAGAAAAAAATTGCTCTCATTTTCCCCAACTATCCCAATAAGGATGGTCGTATCGCTAACGGAGTCGGTTTAGATACTCCCGCTAGTGGTCTGGAAATTCTTCGCGCATTACAAACCCAAGGTTATACCCTCACCGACCTACCCGACCATAGCGATGAATTAATGCGATTGCTGATTTCCGGTATCACTAATGACTTGGAGACAAGGGAATTAAAACCTATCTATCAATCTCTCTCCCTAGAAGCATATCTAGATTATTTCTCCTCCCTTCCCCCCGATAATCAAAGCGCTATGCTTGACCGTTGGGGACATCCGGACAGGGATTTTCCTATCCCCGGCATCCAGTTAGGTAATGTCTTTATCGGTATTCAACCTTCTCGCGGTTACGACCTTGACCCGACTCTTAATTATCATTCCCCCGACCTGGAACCTACCCACAGCTATCTCGCTTTTTACCATTGGTTACGACAGGAATTCCAAGTCACTGCTGTGATTAATCTCGGTAAACACGGCAATTTAGAATGGCTGCCGGGGAAAAGTCTCGCTCTTTCTCCCCATTGTTATCCCGAAATTGCTTTCTCGTCGCTGCCGAATTTCTATCCTTTTATTGTCAATGACCCTGGAGAAGGGTCCAGCGCTAAAAGACGTTCCCAAGCTGTTATCATCGACCATCTCACCCCCCCAATGACGCGAGCGGAATTGTATGGGGATTGGGAAAAGTTAGAGTCCCTCATCGATGAATATTATCAGGCAGAATCTCTTGATCCTTCTCGTTTAGCTCTGATTCGCGAGCGGATTAACGATCTGGTGGCGAAAACTAATCTCGATCGAGAGCTAGGCACGATCTCGCGTAGCGAGCGCGTTGCGACCAGCGCCTCCTTTAGTCAATTTCTCACCCTCGTGGATGGTTATCTCTGTGAACTCAAGGAAGCACAAATCCGCGACGGTTTACATATCTTCGGTCAATGTCCCCAGGGTCAGCAGTTAATTGATTTAATCCAATCGATCGCTCGTTCTCCTAGTCCCGACCGCCCCGGTTTAACCCGTTCGATCGCCCTTGACCTCCATCTCGACTGCGACCCCCTGACGGAATATAACGATACTACTACCTATCTGGAAAGTCTCGCTCAGGATTTAATTAGCCAGAAAATTGAACCTCTAGGCGAAAATACGGCAAAAGAATTGGTTTGGCTAGAAAATCAGTTAATTCCTGCTTTAAAACAAACCCCCGATGAACTTACCTATCTCTTAAAAGGTCTCACTGGCCAATACGTCCCCAGTGGTGCTTCCGGCGCTCCCACCCGCGGCCGTCCCGATGTTCTCCCCACCGGCAGAAATTTCTATTCTGTCGATACCCGCGCAATCCCCACAGAAACCGCGTGGGAAGTGGGAAGAAAGGCCGCAGAGGCACTAATTGAACGTTATACCCAAGAAAATGGCGAATATCCCCGCACTTTGGCGATTTCTATCTGGGGAACTTCGACGATGAGAAATAGTGGCGAAGATGTGGCCGAAGCCATGGCTTTACTGGGAATTCGTCCCCTTTGGGATGGTTTTTTCCGTCGGGTAGTCGGGTTTGAAATCCTTACCCCGTCTAGCTTAGGCCGTCCTCGCATTGATGTTACTGTTCGGGTATCCGGCTTTTTTAGGGACAGTTTCCCCAGCATACTACATCTTCTTAATTCTTGCATAAATGCGGTAGCTTGTCAAGAGGAAGAGGAAAAAATTAATCCTTTAGCGGCGAAAGTGAAGACAGAGAGGGAGTTTTGGCTAAGTCAGGGCTTAGGAGAAAAGGAGGCGAAACTGAGAGCTACTGCCAGAATATTTGGCTGCAAACCTGGTGCTTACGGGGCCGGTTTACAGGGGTTAATCGAGTCACAAAACTGGCAAAATGATCAAGACTTAGCTAATGCTTATATTAACTGGAGTTGTTATGCCTATGATAGCCAAGGAACTGCCCATTCTTTACCGGAAGTATTGAGAAATAGACTGCAAGAATTAGAGATAGTGCTGCACAATCAGGACAATCGGGAACACGATATTTTCGACTCCGATGACTACTATCAATTCCAAGGCGGCTTAACTGCCAGTGTCCGGGCTTTAACCGGCAAAAATCCCGTCACCTATTTTGGTGATCATTCCCGACCGGAAAATCCCCGCATCAGAACCCTAGAGGAAGAAATTCGCCGGGTTTACCGTTCGCGAGTGGTTAACCCCAAATGGATAGCGGGAGTGATGCGACACGGCTATAAAGGCGCTTTCGAGATGGCTGCGACCGTAGATTATATTTTTGCCTACTCTGCCACTACTCATCTGGTGGAGGATTTTATCTATCAGGGAGTAGCCGAAGCTTATTTATTTGACGACAAGGTACAACAATTTATTCAGGAGAAAAACCCCTGGGCATTGCGAGATATGGCCGAAAGATTGTTAGAGGCTCAACAACGGGGATTATGGACCCAGGTGGACCAGAAAACTTTAGATCGATTGAGGGCAATTGTCCATGAGGCCGAAGGAGCGATCGAATCGGGTCAGTAATTAGACCTCTTGTAAAAATCAAAAATCTGACCTTAGGTGAGGAGTCAGTAGCCAGTAGTCAGTAGTCAGGAGAATTAAGAATGAGCATTAATCAATTAAATGCTCTATCTAAGGATTTTATGCAATTTTATGCCTATTTTTCTCATTTTTGAACTCTCAAAAATTAATTAGGCAAGAACTCTATTAATAACTGGTCTAGAATCAATCTATCAAGAAATTGCTCAAATTACTTTAGTAATGAGAAACGGGACTAAATAATGGCCAGAATTGAGGGATTGAGGATTAAAAATTATCGAGCGCTCAAGGATATAACTCTGGGCAAGTTATGGAATACTCAAAATCGAGATTCTCTGACACCGATGACGGCCGTTATCGGCAAAAATGGTGTGGGAAAAAGCACACTTTTTGATGCGTTCGGTTTTTTATCTGATTGTCTTAAAGGAGGAGTAGAAGAAGCTTGTGATGCGCGAGGTCGGGGTGGGTTTGATCGTCTTCGTTCCCAGGGTCAGGAAGGAAGCATTGAATTTCAGATTTATTACAAAGAAGATTACAATTACCGACCAATTACCTATGAATTAGCTATTGATCTAGATACCGATAATAGACCTTATGTAAAAAAAGAAAGACTCAGACAGAGAAGAAAAGGTCAAAAGACCGGATGGCCTTTTTCATTTTTACTCCTCGATGAGGGGAAAGGAATCGTCTGGAAAGGAGAAGAAGAAGGGAAACAAGTAGAAGAAGGTCAAGACCATTTTGATTTACTTAAGTTAATAGAAAAAATTAAACGAGGAGATTATGAGGATGGGGGGGAGTTAGTGGAACTGAATGATAAGCGGAAACTAGGAATTGCTACGTTAGGTTCTCTCAAACAGCATCCGAGAATTTCCCTATTTCGGAGATTTATTGAGGGATGGTATCTCAGCTATTTTACTCCCGATGCGGCCAGAAGTTTGCCCCTAGCCGGACCCCAGAAACATCTGAATATTCATGGAGATAATCTCGGTAATGTGGTGCAGTTTATGGAAAGAGAGCATTCCAAGAAATTTCAGAATATACTTAATAGTATTTCTCGTAAGATACCGGGTATAGAAAAAATTAGTACAGAAAAAAGTCCCGATAATCGACTACTATTAAAATTTAATGATCGGGGATTCCAAGACCCATTTTATGTACAGCAAATGTCCGATGGTACTTTAAAAGTATTCGCCTATCTCTTACTGTTAGAAGACCCTTCCCCACCGCCATTTATCTGTATTGAAGAGCCAGAAAACGGCTTATACCATAAACTATTAGAAACCTTGGCTCAAGAATTTAGAAAACACGCCACAGGACAGAGAGGACGTTCTCAAATTTTTATCACCACCCATCAACCTTATTTTGTTGATGCTCTCCAGCCGGAAGAAGTTTGGATTCTGGAAAAAGGTGATGACGGGTTTTCTCGGATTAAACGGGCCAGTGACAATCCCTTAATCAAGAATCTCGTCTCAGAAGGATTGCCCCTTGGTAGTCTTTGGTATAGTGATTACTTAGATGAGAGATAAGGTCATGCACTTTGAAATTTTGGTTGAGGATTTGTCGGGAAAAAAAGCACTTGATATTCTAATTCCTAAGATTATTGACATGAATGCAGGTCATACATTTAGGGTTCATTCCTATAAAGGCAGTGGTCATATTCCCAGAGACTTACAGTCTGTTTCCGATCCTAGTAAGCGGATTCTTCTTGAGCGACTACCTAAACTGATTCAAGGATATGATAAAACTTTTTCTAGTTACCCTGATAATTATGCTGCTGTACTGATCGTGGTTTGCGATCTGGATAATCGATGTTTTCGAGAATTTCGACAATAATTAAGCAATTGTCTGGAAAAATCTGCTATCCAATCCCAAATTTACTTCTGTATTGCTGTTGAAGAAGGAGAAGCTTGGTATTTAGGTGATATTAATGCCATAAAAATTGCTTATCCCCAGGCCAAAAGTGCTATCTTGGATTCCTATATTAATGATAGTATCTGTGGTACTTGGGAAAAACTGGCAGATGCTATATACAGAGGTGGAGCGAAACAATTATCTAAGTTAGGTGGCGCTTCTGTGGGTCAAGAGAAAACAGTCTGGGCAGAAAATATTTCTCCTCAGATGAATGTGGATATTAATCGATCGCCCAGCTTTGGCTATTTTCGGGATAAACTACGTCATCTCAGTCAGGAAGAATCAAGATAAGTAATATTTTTTCAGGCTAAACTTTTAGGCATTTAAAATAATTGTCGAGAGCGGGGAATAGGCGATAGTGAGCAGTAAGCAGTGAGCCTAAATCCAGTTATTAAAGACCGATTATTTATACTAAATCCAGTTATTAAAAACTGATTATTTATTCCCTCTTTTGCCTATTGCCTATTGCCCATTGCCTGTCCTGATATGTAGCCTACACTCAACGGATTTAGTATTATTCCCCCTTTTGCCTCTTGCATGAGTGCCTGTCCTGATAAGTAGGGTCTGCTGAAAAAGTTTTTCGGTGGGGGCAGGGTGTGGGGTGTGGGGTGTGGTGTGTGGGGTTTTACCGGTTTTGAGGTGGCCAATTACCTAATTTTTAGGGAAAAAGTCCAGGAATTTTCCCCCTGATCACTCCCATACTTGGTACTTTTTGATTGACAAAAAGTCTAAAAGTCTTACCCAACAAGTTTTTTAGATTTATTCAGCAAACCCTAAGTAGGGTCTGCTGAAAAAGTTTTTCCTGGGGGTAGGAGTCAGGAGTCAGGAGCCGGTCGTTTCGGGCTTTGTTGCCATTGTTTTTTGTACCAAGCCATGTACTACAAGAAGGATAATGCAAGGTTTTTGAAAGTCCCAATCCTATTTTCTTGCACTAACATCGGACTTTAACAGGTCAAAAGCCTTATTTTAAAAGGGTTTTACCATTATTCAGCAAACCCTAAGTAGCCTATACTCAAGGGATTCAGTCTTAAATGCGATCGCCCTGCTCGTTCCTTCCCAGGGCTTGACATAAATCCCGCAATAATGTTATGATGAGGGACTGGCTTAAGCCAAAGACAGCAGGTGCGAAACAGCTTAAATACCCTGCCGAGGTCAAAGCGAGAAAACAGCAGCCAAAAAGACTAAAGAGAGATATTTTCTGTCTTGGTCGTGCCTGAACTGGATTCTCTCCACTCAACCCCGGCGCTACAAGGGGTTATTTTTGCGCCTGTCTGTGGACCGGTCCCCCGCATACAGGAGGTGAACAAGGGATGGGGAGAAGCAGAGAAAGCAAGGGAGTAATTCTAGAAGAATTAAAAACCTCCCTGAGGGAAGCTCAATTAACGATGGTCATCGACTATCAAGGTTTAACCGTCGCCGAAATCAGCAATCTACGCCGCAAATTGCGCCCCACGGGAACGATTTGTAAAGTCACCAAAAATACTTTGATGGGCTTGGCGATCGCTGAAGATAGTGGCTGGGAACCGATGAAAAGCCTTTTATCGGGAACATCCGCCTTTCTGCTCGTAAAAGAGGATATCGGTGGAGCTTTCAAGGCCTATCAAGAGTTCAAAAAAGAAAGCAAAAAAACCGAATTGCGCGGCGGTGTCCTCAAAGAAGGGACAAAAGGTCAACTGTTAACAGAAGATCAGATCAAAGCGATCGCCGATTTACCGTCGAAAGAACAGTTAATCGCTCAGGCCGCCGGAGCAATCAACGCCATTGCTGCCAAACTGGCCCGCAGTATCAACGAAGTTCCCGCATCTTTGGCCCGTGCCGTCGATGCCGTGGCCCGTCAAGAAGAAAAAGAAGCGGCTTGACACCGCGCCAATCAATCACTTACAAACAATTAGGAGTCTAACCCATGTCTGCTGTAGCTGAAATCTTAGAAAAACTCAAAACCCTGACCCTCTTAGAAGCTGCGGAATTAGTCAAAGGTATCGAAGAAACCTTTGGAGTTAGTGCCGCCGCTCCGACTGGTGGCATAATTATGGCTGCCCCCGGGGCTGCTCCTGCGGCTGCTGCTGAAGCGGTGGAAGAACAAACCGAATTTAACGTCGTTCTCGAAGAAGTTCCCGCCGACAAGAAAATTGCTATCCTTAAGGTGGTACGCGAATTGACCGGTTTAGGACTCAAAGAAGCGAAAGACCTGGTAGAAGCCGCTCCCAAAGCGGTTAAAGAAGGCACTAACAAAGATGATGCCGCCGCCATCAAGAAAAAACTGGAAGATGCTGGGGCAAAAGTTAGCGTTAAATAGGCGGCCACTGATTCTGGGGATATAGATTACATCCCCAGACGGGCCGAAAAGCTCATTTCCTGATACTATAGGATTGTTATAGCAGTCTTGTAGGATGTCCAACCATGGAAAGCGTCGCTTACATTTTGGTTTTAACTATGGCTTTGTCGGTAATTTTCTTCGCCATCGCCTTCCGGGAACCTCCCCGGATTCAAAAGTAAATTTCTTAACTCCGTTTAGGTTAATAATTTTCTTCCCTGAGCCGCCCGCTTGTCAAAAGCAGGTTAGCGGCTCTGGTTTTCGTATTTAAAGGCTTAAATTAAAGGTTCCCCTCACCGAGCGCCTCCTATGCAGTGTCCTAATTGTCAGCATACCGATAGTCGCGTTTTAGAGTCCCGCTCCTCCGAAAACGGTCAGAGCATTCGTCGTCGTCGTGAATGCTTACAGTGTAAATATCGGTTCACCACCTACGAGCGCATCGAATTCGTGCCGATCACGGTGATTAAAAAAGATGGTAAACGGGAATCTTTTGATCGCTGCAAACTGCTGCGGGGTATCGTCCGCGCCTGCGAAAAAACCGGCATTCCCCCCTCAAGATTAGAGGCGATCGTCAATGATATCGAATCCCGTTTGCAGCAAGACTCAAAACGGGAGGTAACAAGTCAGGAAATCGGTCAATTAGTCCTGGAATATCTCCGGCAAGAATCGGAAGTGGCCTATGTGCGCTTTGCTTCGGTTTACGGCAATTTTCAGGGAATTAGAGACTTTATCGCCGCTTTAGCGCTGCTGCAATCCTCCGAAATCGAACGCGCTCATCCTTCTTGGTCTCAAGTGGAAGAAGCCAGCGTGATCACCTCATCTTAAATAGGGTTTGCGGCAAAAAGTTTTTCGGTGGGGGCAGGGTGTGGGGTGTAGGGTGTAGGGTGTAGGGTTTTACCCATTTTCAGGGGGTCAATTACCTAATTTTCAGGGAAAAAGTCCAGGGATTTTCCCCCCGATCACTCCAATAGGCGGTACTTTTGGATTTCAAAAAGGTCTAAAAGTCTTATCGAACAATGTTTTTAGATTTATTCAGCAAACCCTAAATAGTTCCCGATTCAGTTATAATTAGGATCCCTTGTGCTATTTAAAGCCCAAGCTCTGGTTAGATTCTTAAAAGTCATTCTTGAGGCGGATTGCCTCCAGGAAAGCCGGATGCGGCAGTTCATCCCCTAGGCCCTGCCTAGAAACTAAATTGGGAGGCATCTCCTTGATTTAGAAACTGTACATCACATAGGAGGAAAAACCTACGGAAATTCCGAGGCCCAAACAACGTACATGACCACCCAAAAAACTGCAAACAAAAACATAGGCTTTACCCATGAAGATTTTGCCGCCCTTCTAGACAAATACGATTATCATTTCAGTCCGGGAGATGTTGTCGCTGGGACTGTTTTCAGCATGGAACCCCGGGGAGCGCTCATCGATATCGGTGCTAAAACCGCCGCTTTTATCCCCGTGCAGGAGATGTCGATCAACCGCGTCGATAATCCCGAAGAAGTTTTACAACCCAACGAAACCAGGGAATTTTTCATTCTTACCGACGAGAATGAAGATGGACAGCTAACCCTGTCGATCCGTCGCATTGAATATATGCGCGCTTGGGAACGGGTGCGTCAATTGCAAAAAGAAGATGCTACCGTGCGCTCGAATGTTTTCGCCACTAACCGTGGTGGGGCATTAGTCAGAATTGAAGGTCTCCGTGGCTTTATCCCCGGTTCTCACATTAGCACCAGAGAAGCGAAAGAGGATCTAGTCGGTCAGGAATTGCCCTTAAAGTTTTTAGAAGTGGATGAGGATCGCAACCGTCTGGTTTTAAGTCATCGTCGCGCTTTAGTGGAACGCAAGATGAACGGTTTAGCCGTGGGACAGGTGGTAATCGGTTCCGTGCGCGGAATCAAGCCCTACGGTGCTTTCATCGATATTGGTGGAGTCAGTGGTTTACTGCATATTTCCGAAATCTCTCACGATCACATCGACACCCCCCACACGGTTTTCAATGTCAATGATGAGTTGAAAGTGATGATTATCGATCTCGATGCCGAAAGAGGTCGCATTTCCCTCTCGACTAAACAATTAGAACCCGAACCGGGAGATATGCTCAAAAATCGCCCGTTAGTGTTTGAAAAAGCGGAAGAAATGGCGATTAAATACCGAGAAAAACGTCTAGCGGAAGCGGAAGGCCGGACTGTCTCGGAAGTAGTCGCAGAAATCGAAGTTCCTCCCGCCCTGGAAGAGGAAGATTTAGTTCTCGCCGCTGCCGAGGAGTAGGTCAGTTATCAGTTATCAGTTATCAGTTATCAGTTATCAGTCATCAGATTTGAGTTTTAAGTGTACAGTATTAAATAGAAGTTTCCTACTGTCTTTTCACTGATTACTGATTACTGTTTACTGATCACTGAAATGTCGTTTAATTTCAATCTTCAGACACTGCCGATAAATCCTGTAATTCCAGTTATCTCCTCACTAATATTGACATCGAGGAAACGATCCAAGTGATCAAAAGTGGTTCCGTAGGTAATAGTTTTATCGTCGTATCCTTTCAGACTGAGGGTATGTTGCTCAAAAGCTTGGTGGAGATGGGGTAAACCGATGAGATGACTGTAGGTAGTTGCTCCGATGGCTAAATCCCTACCTATTTCTTTAGTGGCCGACTCTAAACGAAAAGCGGCGTTGACCGTATCACCGATCGCCGTATAATCTGGATGTTCACCGCTGCCAGTATTGCCCACCATGGCATAACCGGTATTCACTCCCGCACCGATGCGTAATTTAAAGGGTAAGGGATATTCTTCGCTTAAGGCGCGGGTCATCTTGTATATTCGCGTAATTGCTTGGAAAATTTGCAAGATATCGTCTTGATTGACTTCCTGTTGGCCGTGAAACCAGATGGCCATGATCGCATCACCAATATATTTATCTACCCAACTGCCGGAACTGCGGATAATACTCCCGGCATGGCGAAACCAATTGCCAATCAGAGAAGAAAGCACTTTTTCGTCTAATTGCCTCGTTAAAGCCGTAAAATTTCGTATATCCACCACTATCACCGATGTTAAGCGACGTTCATGGACGGTGGAGGTGGGGGGATCCAATTCTAAATTGTGCGGTTGCTTGCCTATATTAGTGGGAGTAGGACGATAGAACTGCACTTCGGTTTTGCCAAAGGTGATCCGATCTTTGTCATGGATAGTCACGGGAATAGCTACCCTTCTGCCATTGACAAAAGTTCCATTGCGACTACCGAGATCGATCAGATAAAAATCTCCTGTTTCCGTGGATTGTAAAATAGCGTGATTGCGAGAGATACACTGATCTTTAATCACGATAGCGTTATCTTTGCTCCGTCCGATTGTCCAGTAAGGTCTCCCCACGAGAGGGAAAAAACGCTGTCCCTTCTCGGTATGGAGTAGTAAATAGGGATTTTTTCCTAGTAGAGCCACGGGTGCATGAGCAGCGATAGACAGGGGGTGCTAACTATATAGTTTATTCTATTGACCAGAAATGGAAATGAGCTAGGAAAACCATTAGGCCAGAGAAGCGGTAATCCAAAATAAACCATCGACTAAAATTGTACTCAATACGGCTCCGCTAAATGCCCACCAATGACACACCCGTTTTTGCAAAGGATAGATACCGATCGCTAAAAGCAGGTTGAGCAGCACGATCGCCCAACTGATGCCCCAGGGGGTCTGAATTTGGGCCAAGGCGTTATCAAATATCGGCGACACTAGGTTGGGGTCTAGTTCCACGGTCATTAATTGTCGCCAGTAGGGAATTAGTCCCGTTAGATAGAAATATAAGTCGGTGATGGCGGTTCCTAACAAAGAACCGAGATAGAAAAGATTGCCCACTTTGCCGCGACCTTTGTATAATCCCCAGAGAACAAAGGGCAGCCCGATCGCTTCCATGGGAATGTGGATCAATGGTTCCCAACGCCACCAACCCCAGTACAGAGAACCGGCTAACCAACTCCAACTAAAGCCCAAAAGTAAATCCCCCCAAAGACTGATTTTTGCCTGTTTGAGCAGCCAAATCCCTAACCCCACCCAGAAAACGGTTAAACCTAGGCTAATTTCGGGATAGTAGCGCACTAGGGGCGCTTGTATGAACACGGGGACTGATACCAGAAATGCTGCTGTCCAAAAGACGGATTGACATTTTTCCCAGTTAGGGACTAGGGGTTTCAGGCGATCGGGATTGCTGGGGACTAGGGTAGAGTTGAGCAAAGGATTTCAGAATTGTTACAAAACTTTACTTATATTAAGATACATCATTCTCTCTCTACTATATCCCCCCTAGGGGGATTTGGGGAAATTAAAAAATTGTTTTTGGCAATGCCCTAACGCTCTTCTGGGACTTTCGGAAATCCCTAACCGAATCTAGGCTCTGAAACCCTTGCTTGACAAGGGAACGCTAACTTTTTTTCTAATAAAAACTCAAATTTCGGGTTTCTGTTAGTTAGCGATAGCTTGAAGGCTTACCCCATAAGAGAGCTAGAGTTTAGAGACTGTAAGACCTTTGCCAGACTCCCTCCAAGAGCGCTAAGTAGTCGTGCAAAATTAATTTCCTAGTCGAGACTCCGAGACTCCGAGACTCCGAGACTCCGAGACTCCGAGACAGCTATCAGGGATCGGATTTGAGTTTTCAGTTCACTGTTTACTCACATCAGCAAAAGGCTGACGGCTGAGAGCTTAGATGTGTAATTAATTTTGCTTAGGTACTTA